>NZ_JAVUPQ010000012.1:0-83937 GCF_032029835.1 Escherichia sp. AM3
ATCGGTGGAGCTGCATGACAAAGTCATCGGGCATTATCTGAACATAAAACACTATCAATAAGTTGGAGTCATTACCCGATGGTTGTGCATTTAAGCGGGCCGTTAATCCTGGAGCAAGGGTTATGGTTTCTTGCCGACCGGTCTTTGGCTTTACTTTTCTGGGGGTTAAAGAGTTTGCCGGAAGGGTGGATCAACATTGCTGAATGTTGGCAATGGCTATCATTTTCCCCATGGTTCTTACTGGTGGTATGGCGATTAAACGCCTGGCGAACGTTGCCAGCAATGTGTGTGGCTGGAGGCTTGCTGATGTGCTGGCCGCTGTGGCAAAAACCTCGACCTGACGAGTGGCAGCTGTACATGCTTGATGTCGGGCAAGGGCTGGCAATGGTGATAGCCAGAAACGGCAAAGCGATTCTCTATGACACAGGACTGGCCTGGCCTGAAGGGGATAGTGGGCAACAACTGATTATCCCCTGGCTCCACTGGCATAATCTTGAACCGGAAGGCGTTATTCTGAGCCATGAACATCTGGATCACCGGGGAGGGCTGGATTCAATATTGCATATATGGCCGATGTTATGGATCAGAAGTCCGTTAAACTGGGAACATCATCAGCCCTGTGTGCGTGGCGAAGCGTGGCAATGGCAAGGATTGCGTTTCAGCGCGCACTGGCCTTTACAAGGTAGCAACGATAAAGGAAATAACCATTCCTGTGTGGTTAAGGTTGATGACGGGACGAATAGCATTCTTCTAACCGGTGATATTGAAGCCCCAGCTGAACAAAAGATGCTAAGCCGTTACTGGCAGCAAGTGCAGGCAACATTGCTTCAGGTACCTCACCATGGCAGTAATACCTCATCATCGTTGCCATTAATTCAGCGAGTGAATGGAAAAGTGGCACTCGCATCGGCATCGCGCTATAACGCATGGCGACTGCCCTCTAACAAAGTTAAGCATCGCTATCAACTGCAAGGATATCAATGGATTGATACTCCACATCAAGGTCAAACAACGGTCAATTTTTCAGCGCAAGGCTGGCGGATTAGCAGCCTCAGGGAGCAAATTTTACCTCGTTGGTATCATCAGTGGTTTGGCGTGCCAGTGGATAACGGGTAGAATATGCGGCTATTTCAACAAATGCTGGTTTTTTGAATGCATAACGACAAAGATCTCTCTACGTGGCAGACATTCCGCCGACTGTGGCCAACCATTGCGCCTTTCAAAGCGGGTCTGATCGTGGCGGGCGTAGCGTTAATCCTCAACGCAGCCAGCGATACCTTCATGTTATCGCTCCTTAAGCCACTTCTTGATGATGGCTTTGGTAAAACAGATCGCTCCGTGCTGGTGTGGATGCCGCTGGTGGTGATCGGGCTGATGATTTTACGTGGTATCACCAGCTATGTCTCCAGCTACTGTATCTCCTGGGTATCAGGAAAGGTGGTAATGACCATGCGTCGCCGCCTGTTTGGTCACATGATGGGAATGCCAGTTTCATTCTTTGACAAACAGTCAACGGGTACGCTGTTGTCACGTATTACCTACGATTCCGAACAGGTTGCTTCTTCTTCTTCCGGCGCACTGATTACTGTTGTGCGTGAAGGTGCGTCGATCATCGGCCTGTTCATCATGATGTTCTATTACAGTTGGCAACTGTCGATCATTTTGATTGTGCTGGCACCGATTGTTTCGATTGCGATTCGCGTTGTATCGAAGCGTTTTCGCAACATCAGTAAAAACATGCAGAACACCATGGGGCAGGTGACCACCAGCGCAGAACAAATGCTGAAGGGCCACAAAGAAGTATTGATTTTCGGTGGTCAGGAAG
Organism: Escherichia sp. AM3; assembly: GCF_032029835.1. Taxonomy (NCBI): domain Bacteria; kingdom Pseudomonadati; phylum Pseudomonadota; class Gammaproteobacteria; order Enterobacterales; family Enterobacteriaceae; genus Escherichia; species Escherichia sp. AM3. The sequence continues at coordinate 1,826 of NZ_JAVUPQ010000012.1, forward strand.
TGGAAACGAAACGCTTTGATAAAGTCAGCAACCGAATGCGTCTTCAGGGGATGAAAATGGTTTCAGCCTCTTCCATCTCTGATCCGATCATTCAGCTGATCGCCTCTTTGGCGCTGGCGTTTGTTCTGTATGCGGCGAGCTTCCCAAGTGTCATGGATAGCCTGACTGCCGGTACGATTACCGTTGTTTTCTCTTCAATGATTGCACTGATGCGTCCGCTGAAATCGCTGACCAACGTTAACGCCCAGTTCCAGCGCGGTATGGCGGCTTGTCAGACGCTGTTTACCATTCTGGACAGTGAGCAGGAGAAAGATGAAGGTAAGCGCGTGATCGAGCGTGCGACTGGCGACGTGGAATTCCGCAATGTCACCTTTACTTATCCGGGACGTGACGTACCTGCATTGCGTAACATCAACCTGAAAATTCCGGCAGGGAAGACGGTTGCTCTGGTTGGACGCTCTGGTTCGGGTAAATCAACCATCGCCAGCCTGATCACGCGTTTTTACGATATTGATGAAGGCGAAATCCTGATGGATGGTCACGATCTGCGCGAGTATACCCTGGCGTCGTTACGTAACCAGGTTGCTCTGGTGTCGCAGAATGTCCATCTGTTTAACGATACGGTTGCTAACAACATTGCTTACGCACGGACTGAACAGTACAGCCGTGAGCAAATTGAAGAAGCGGCGCGTATGGCCTACGCCATGGACTTCATCAATAAGATGGATAACGGTCTCGATACAGTGATTGGTGAAAACGGCGTGCTGCTCTCTGGCGGTCAGCGTCAGCGTATTGCTATCGCTCGAGCCTTGTTGCGTGATAGCCCGATTCTGATTCTGGACGAAGCTACCTCGGCTCTGGATACCGAATCCGAACGTGCGATTCAGGCGGCACTGGATGAGTTGCAGAAAAACCGTACCTCTCTGGTGATTGCCCACCGCTTGTCTACCATTGAAAAGGCAGACGAAATCGTGGTCGTCGAGGATGGTGTCATTGTGGAACGCGGTACGCATAACGATTTGCTTGAGCACCGCGGCGTTTACGCGCAACTTCACAAAATGCAGTTTGGCCAATGATCGAAAAAATCTGGTCTGGTGAATCCCCTTTGTGGCGGCTATTGCTGCCACTCTCCTGGTTGTATGGCCTGGTGAGTGGCGCGATCCGTCTTTGCTATAAACTAAAACTGAAGCGCGCCTGGCGTGCCCCCGTACCGGTTGTCGTGGTTGGTAATCTCACCGCAGGCGGCAACGGAAAAACCCCGGTCGTTGTCTGGCTGGTGGAACAGTTGCAACAGCGCGGTATTCGCGTGGGGGTCGTATCGCGGGGATATGGTGGTAAGGCTGAATCTTATCCGCTGTTATTGTCGGCAGATACCACAACAGCACAGGCGGGTGATGAACCTGTGTTGATTTATCACCGCACTGATGCGCCTGTTGCGGTTTCTCCCGTTCGTTCTGATGCGGTAAAAGCCATTCTGGCGCAACACCCTGATGTGCAGATCATCGTAACCGACGACGGTTTACAGCATTACCGTCTGGCGCGTGATGTGGAAATTGTCGTTATTGATGGTGTGCGTCGCTTTGGCAATGGCTGGTGGTTGCCGGCGGGGCCAATGCGTGAGCGAGCGGGGCGCTTAAAGTCGGTTGATGCGGTAATCGTCAACGGCGGTGTCCCTCGCAGCGGTGAAATCCCCATGCATCTGCTGCCGGGTCAGGCGGTGAATTTACGTACCGGTACGCGTTGTGACGTTGCTCAGCTTGAACATGTAGTGGCGATGGCGGGGATTGGGCATCCGCCGCGCTTTTTTGCCACGCTGAAGATGTGTGGCGTACAACCGGAAAAATGTGTACCGCTGGCCGATCATCAGTCTTTGAACCATGCGGATGTCAGTGCGTTGGTAAGCGCCGGGCAAACGCTGGTAATGACTGAAAAAGATGCGGTGAAATGCCGGGCCTTTGCAGAAGAAAATTGGTGGTATTTGCCTGTAGACGCACAGCTTTCAGGTGATGAACCAGCGAAACTGCTTACGCAACTAACCTCGCTGGCTTCTGGCAACTAGTTACGCCGCGGCAGCGTTCGATTGATGGAGTCATGAATGTCGCTGCCGCACCTCTCCCTTGCTGATGCGCGTAATCTTCACCTTGCCGCACAAGGCCTGTTAAACAAACCCCGCCGTCGAGCGTCGTTGGAGGATATTCCGGCAACGATCTCCCGCATGTCCTTGCTGCAAATCGATACCATCAATATTGTTGCCCGTAGTCCATATCTGGTGCTTTTCAGTCGCCTGGGAAATTATCCTGCCCAGTGGCTGGATGAGTCTCTGGCGCGTGGCGAATTAATGGAATACTGGGCGCATGAAGCCTGCTTTATGCCGCGTAGCGACTTTCGTCTTATTCGCCACCGCATGCTGGCACCTGAAAAAATGGGCTGGAAATACAAAGACGCCTGGATGCAGGAACATGAGGCGGAAATTGCACAGTTAATTCAGCATATTCATGATAAGGGGCCGGTACGTTCAGCCGATTTTGAGCATCCTCGTAAAGGTGCAAGCGGCTGGTGGGAATGGAAGCCGCATAAACGGCATCTGGAAGGTTTATTTACTGCCGGAAAGGTGATGGTGATTGAACGGCGCAACTTCCAGCGCGTTTATGATTTAACCCACCGTGTCATGCCTGACTGGGATGATGAGCGCGATCTCGTTTCGCAAACAGAAGCAGAAATCATCATGCTGGATAACAGTGCGCGTAGCCTGGGAATATTCCGCGAACAGTGGCTGGCAGATTACTATCGGCTGAAACGTCCGGCACTGGCGGCGTGGCGCGAAGCGAGGGCTGAACAGCAGCAAATCATTGCTGTGCATGTTGAAAAATTGGGCAATCTTTGGCTGCATGATGATTTGCTGCCGCTACTCGAGCGAGCGCTGGCCGGAAAGCTCACTGCAACGCACAGCGCGGTACTTTCGCCTTTTGATCCTGTTGTCTGGGATCGCAAACGCGCAGAGCAGCTTTTTGATTTTAGCTACCGGCTGGAGTGCTATACCCCAGCGCCGAAACGCCAGTATGGCTATTTTGTTCTGCCGTTATTACATCGTGGGCAATTAGTTGGGCGAATGGATGCCAAAATGCATCGCCAGACAGGCATCCTTGAAGTTATCTCTCTGTGGTTACAGGAAGGTATTAAACCAACGACAACGCTGCAAAAAGGGCTACGTCAGGCGATTACTGATTTCGCTAACTGGCAGCAGGCAACGCGGGTGACATTAGGATGCTGCCCGCAAGGCCTCTTTACTGATTGCCGCACCGGCTGGGAAATAGACCCCGTCGCATAAATGATTATGATAAGATTTATGCATTCATAACCCGATCCATCTGGAGGAACTATGGATCATCGTCTGCTTGAAATCATTGCCTGCCCGGTTTGCAACGGAAAACTTTGGTATAACCAGGAAAAACAAGAGCTTATTTGCAAACTGGACAACCTCGCTTTCCCGCTGCGTGATGGCATTCCAGTGTTGCTGGAAACGGAAGCCCGCGTGCTGACTGCTGATGAGAGTAAATCATGAGTTTTGTGGTCATTATTCCCGCGCGCTACGCGTCCACGCGTCTGCCCGGTAAACCATTGGTTGATATTAACGGCAAACCCATGATTGTTCATGTTCTTGAACGCGCGCGTGAATCAGGTGCCGAGCGCATCATCGTGGCAACCGATCATGAGGATGTTGCCCGCGCCGTTGAAGCCGCTGGCGGTGAAGTATGTATGACGCGCGCCGATCATCAGTCAGGAACAGAACGTCTGGCGGAAGTTGTCGAAAAATGCGCATTCAGCGACGACACGGTGATCGTTAATGTGCAGGGTGATGAACCGATGATCCCTGCGACAATCATTCGTCAGGTTGCTGATAACCTCGCTCAGCGTCAGGTGGGTATGGCGACTCTGGCGGTGCCAATCCACAATGCGGAAGAAGCGTTTAACCCGAATGCGGTGAAAGTGGTTCTCGACGCTGAAGGGTATGCACTGTACTTCTCTCGCGCCACCATTCCTTGGGATCGTGATCGTTTTGCAGAAGGCCTTGAAACCGTTGGCGATAACTTCCTGCGTCATCTTGGTATTTATGGCTACCGTGCAGGCTTTATCCGTCGTTACGTCAACTGGCAGCCAAGTCCGTTAGAACACATCGAAATGTTAGAGCAGCTTCGTGTTCTGTGGTACGGCGAAAAAATCCATGTTGCTGTTGCTCAGGAAGTTCCTGGCACAGGTGTGGATACCCCTGAAGATCTTGAGCGCGTTCGCGCTGAAATGCGCTAATTTCACTTCACGACACTTCAGCCAATTTTGGGAGGAGTGTCGTACCGTTACGATTTTCCTCAATTTTTCTTTTCAACAATTGATCTCATTCAGGTGACATCTTTTATATTGGCGCTCATTATGAAAGCAGTAGCTTTTATGAGGGTAATCTGAATGGAACAGCTGCGTGCCGAATTAAGCCATTTACTGGGCGAAAAACTCAGTCGTATTGAGTGCGTCAATGAAAAAGCGGATACGGCGTTGTGGGCTTTGTATGACAACCAGGGAAACCCAATGCCGTTAATGGCAAGAAGCTTTAGTACGCCCGGAAAAGCCCGACAACTGGCATGGAAAACCACCATGCTGGCAAGAAGTGGGACTGTCCGTATGCCGACTATTTATGGTGTGATGACGCATGAAGAACACCCCGGCCCCGATGTCCTGCTACTGGAGCGGATGCGTGGTGTTTCGGTGGAGGCACCAGCCCGAACACCAGAACGCTGGGAACAACTCAAAGACCAAATCGTTGAAGCCTTACTGGCCTGGCACCGTCAGGACAGTCGCGGTTGCGTCGGCGCGGTCGACAATACTCAGGAAAATTTCTGGCCCTCATGGTACCGGCAACATGTTGAAGTGCTATGGACCACGCTCAATCAGTTCAATAACACCGGTCTGACGATGCAGGATAAGCGGATCCTGTTTCGCACTCGCGAATGTCTCCCGGCATTATTTGAAGGCTTTAACGACAATTGTGTGCTGATTCACGGTAACTTCTGTTTACGCAGCATGTTGAAAGATTCGCGCAGCGATCAGTTACTGGCGATGGTCGGGCCGGGACTAATGCTTTGGGCACCGCGAGAATACGAACTGTTCCGACTAATGGATAATTCTCTGGCGGAAGATTTGCTCTGGAGTTACCTGCAACGCGCGCCAGTGGCGGAGTCGTTCATCTGGCGGCGTTGGTTGTATGTGTTATGGGATGAAGTTGCGCAACTGGTTAATACCGGACGATTTAGTCGGCGCAACTTCGATCTGGCATCAAAATCACTCTTGCCGTGGCTCGCCTGACGAACCTTTTAGCCACTGCCAGATACGGCCAAGCGTTTCATAGCCAACACGATCGCTATGCATCAACCAGACCGGAGAAGGGATTGCCCGTTCCCACGGGTTAAGCGGCGAGTCGATGGCCAACTGATTCGCCGGGGCTGGTAGCGGATTTAACCCTTCCTGCTGAAAAAAGATCATCGCCCGCGGCAGATGTGATGCGGAGGTCACCAGCAGGAAAGGGGCGTCACCAATCGCCTGTTTCACTGCTGCAGCTTCTTCTTCGGTATCTTTTGGCAAATCCAGGGTGATAATTTGCTCGCGCGGCACGCCCAGCGATTGCGCAACTCTGGCACCTACTTCCGCTGTACTCACCGTATTGGTTTTTGCTACGCCTCCCGTGAAGATCAGTTTTGATCCCGGATTTTCGCGCCATAAGCGAATACCTTCATTCAGGCGTGGCAGACTGTTATTGATTAAATTAGAGCTCGGTGCCCACTGCGGGTTCCAGGTATAACCACCTCCGAGCACCACGATATAGTCCACTTTTTGCGAATTATTCCATGTCGGATAGGTGCTTTCGATGGGACGCAGCAGGCGGTCGGCTACCGGTTGCAAACTCAATAACAAGAGCGCCAGCCACCCAATGCTAATAAAAATCTTCCCGGTTTTTTGAAAACGGCTAAACCACAGCAGCGCCAGGCCAGCGCCAATAATCAACAACATCAGCGGAAGTGGCAGCAACATATTGCCAATCACTTTTTTCAGTGTAAAAAGCATCCTTTCTGGTTCCTTTTTTAACCATATAGCAAGGGATCGCCAGCGATATTACACCAGACGGGTTCATTCTCGCCGTGGCTGTGACAAAATAGCGTCTTTATCAGAAAACGTCTTAGCCAACCGGTGGAGAAAGCAATGCAGGATCGCAATTTTGATGATATTGCGGAAAAGTTTTCCCGTAACATTTACGGCACCACCAAAGGGCAGCTTCGACAGGCTATTCTGTGGCAGGATCTCGATCGCGTGCTGGCGGAAATGGGCCCGCAAAAACTGCGTGTGCTGGATGCTGGCGGTGGAGAAGGGCAGACCGCAATCAAAATGGCCGAGCGTGGGCATCAGGTCATTTTATGCGATCTTTCTGCGCAGATGATCGACCGCGCAAAACAGGCGGCAGAAGCAAAAGGTGTGAGCGACAACATGCAATTTATACATTGCGCCGCTCAGGATGTTGCTTCGCATTTGGAAACGCCCGTTGATCTGATATTGTTCCATGCGGTGCTCGAGTGGGTGGCTGATCCCCGCAGCGTATTGCAGACCCTGTGGTCAGTGTTGCGTCCAGGCGGCGTGTTGTCGTTAATGTTCTACAATGCGCATGGTTTGTTGATGCATAACATGGTCGCCGGGAATTTTGATTACGTGCAGGCGGGAATGCCGAAAAAGAAAAAACGGACGCTTTCGCCAGATTATCCACGCGACCCGGCGCAGGTTTATCTGTGGCTGGAAGAAGCTGGTTGGCAAATTATGGGTAAGACAGGCGTTCGCGTGTTTCATGATTATCTGCGCGAGAAACACCAGCAGCGCGACTGCTATGAAGCATTACTTGAATTAGAAACGCGTTATTGCCGTCAGGAACCGTATATTACCCTGGGGCGTTATATTCATGTCACCGCGCGCAAACCGCAGAGCAAGGATAAAGTATGAGTGAATTTTCCCAGACAGTCCCCGAACTGGTTGCCTGGGCCAGAAAAAATGACTTCTCCATCTCGCTGCCGGTAGACCGACTCTCTTTTCTGCTGGCGGTTGCCACGCTGAACGGCGAGCGTCTGGATGGTGAGATGAGTGAAGGCGAGCTGGTGGATGCATTCCGCCATGTGAGTGATGCGTTTGAGCAAACCAGCGAAACCATCGGCGTGCGCGCCAATAACGCGATCAACGACATGGTGCGTCAACGTCTGCTGAACCGCTTTACCAGCGAGCAGGCGGAAGGGAACGCAATTTACCGTCTGACGCCGCTCGGCATCGGCATTACTGACTACTACATCCGTCAGCGCGAGTTTTCTACGCTGCGTCTTTCTATGCAGTTGTCGATTGTGGCGGGTGAGCTCAAACGCGCAGCAGATGCCGCCGAAGAGGGCGGTGATGAATTTCACTGGCACCGTAATGTCTATGCGCCACTGAAATATTCGGTAGCAGAAATTTTCGACAGTATCGACCTGACGCAACGTCTGATGGACGAACAGCAGCAGCAGGTGAAGGACGATATCGCCCAGTTGCTGAACAAAGACTGGCGGGCGGCGATTTCCAGCTGTGAATTGTTGCTTTCGGAAACTTCCGGAACGCTGCGTGAATTGCAGGATACGCTGGAAGCGGCAGGCGACAAATTGCAGGCTAATCTGTTGCGCATTCAGGATGCGACGATGACCCATGACGATCTGCATTTCGTCGATCGTCTGGTGTTCGATCTGCAGAGCAAACTCGATCGTATTATCAGTTGGGGCCAGCAATCCATCGACTTGTGGATTGGCTACGACCGCCACGTACACAAATTTATTCGTACCGCGATCGATATGGATAAAAACCGCGTCTTTGCTCAGCGGTTACGTCAGTCGGTACAAACCTATTTTGATGAGCCGTGGGCGCTAACTTATGCCAATGCCGATCGTCTGCTGGATATGCGTGACGAAGAGATGGCACTGCGCGATGAAGAAGTGACTGGGGAACTTCCTGAGGATCTGGAATACGAAGAGTTTAACGAGATCCGCGAACAGCTGGCGGCGATCATCGAAGAACAACTTGCCGTGTACAAAACCAGACAAGTGCCGCTGGATCTTGGTCTGGTGGTACGCGAATATCTGTCACAGTATCCGCGTGCACGTCACTTTGACGTTGCGCGTATTGTTATTGATCAGGCGGTACGTCTTGGCGTAGCGCAAGCAGATTTCACCGGACTGCCAGCGAAATGGCAGCCGATTAATGATTACGGAGCCAAGGTACAGGCGCATGTCATCGACAAATATTGAACAAGTGATGCCGGTTAAGCTGGCGCAGGCGCTGGCGAATCCGTTATTTCCGGCGCTGGACAGCGCCTTACGTTCAGGCCGCCATATTGGCCTCGACGAACTGGATAATCATGCATTCCTGATGGATTTTCAGGAATATCTGGAAGAGTTTTACGCGCGTTATAACGTTGAGCTTATTCGCGCACCGGAAGGGTTCTTCTATTTACGCCCACGTTCCACCACTCTTATCCCGCGTTCCGTCTTGTCGGAACTGGATATGATGGTCGGGAAAATCCTCTGTTATCTCTATCTCAGCCCGGAACGGCTGGCGAATGAGGGGATTTTCACCCAGCAGGAACTGTACGACGAACTGCTCACCCTGGCCGATGAAGCAAAACTGCTGAAACTGGTGAACAACCGTTCAACCGGTTCAGACGTTGACCGTCAGAAGTTGCAGGAGAAAGTACGTTCTTCGCTCAACCGTCTGCGTCGTTTAGGCATGGTGTGGTTTATGGGCCACGACAGCAGCAAGTTTCGCATTACCGAATCGGTGTTCCGCTTCGGAGCCGATGTGCGTGCTGGCGACGATCCCCGTGAAGCACAGCGTCGCCTGATTCGTGATGGCGAAGCAATGCCGATTGAAAATCATCTGCAACTCAACGATGAAACCGAAGAGAATCAGCCAGATAGCGGAGAGGAAGAATAATGATTGAACGCGGTAAATTTCGCTCACTGACGCTGATTAACTGGAACGGCTTTTTTGCCCGAACTTTTGACCTTGACGAGCTGGTCACGACGCTTTCTGGCGGTAACGGGGCGGGTAAATCCACCACCATGGCGGCGTTCGTTACGGCGCTGATCCCCGACCTGACCCTGCTGCATTTCCGTAACACTACGGAAGCCGGGGCCACCAGCGGTTCGCGCGATAAAGGTCTGCACGGTAAGCTGAAAGCGGGTGTCTGTTATTCGATGCTCGACACCATTAACTCGCGCCACCAGCGCGTGGTGGTCGGTGTGCGTCTGCAACAGGTTGCCGGACGCGATCGTAAAGTGGATATCAAACCATTTGCCATTCAGGGACTGCCGATGTCGGTGCAGCCGACACAGCTGGTGACCGAAACCCTGAACGAACGCCAGGCGCGCGTGCTGCCGCTTAACGAGCTGAAAGACAAGCTCGAGGCGATGGAAGGCGTGCAGTTTAAACAGTTCAACTCCATTACCGATTACCACTCGCTGATGTTCGATCTGGGCATCATCGCGCGTCGTCTGCGCTCCGCATCTGACCGTAGCAAATTCTATCGTCTGATCGAAGCTTCGCTGTATGGCGGGATCTCCAGTGCCATTACCCGTTCTCTGCGCGACTACCTGTTGCCGGAAAACAGCGGCGTGCGTAAAGCGTTCCAGGACATGGAAGCGGCGCTGCGTGAAAACCGCATGACGCTGGAAGCGATTCGTGTCACCCAGTCGGACCGTGACCTGTTTAAGCATCTGATCAGCGAAGCTACCAACTACGTGGCGGCGGACTACATGCGTCACGCCAACGAGCGCCGTGTCCATCTCGACAAAGCCCTGGAGTTTCGTCGCGAGTTACATACTTCGCGTCAGCAACTGGCGGCTGAGCAGTACAAACACGTCGATATGGCGCGTGAGCTGGCAGAGCACAACGGTGCCGAAGGCGATCTGGAAGCGGATTATCAGGCGGCCAGCGATCACCTGAACCTGGTGCAAACCGCACTGCGTCAGCAGGAGAAGATCGAACGCTACGAAGCGGATCTCGATGAGCTGCAGATCCGTCTGGAAGAGCAAAACGAAGTGGTGGCAGAAGCCATCGAACGCCAGGAAGAGAACGAGGCTCGCGCGGAAGCTGCCGAACTGGAAGTGGACGAGCTGAAAAGCCAGCTTGCTGACTACCAGCAGGCGCTGGACGTCCAGCAAACGCGCGCGATCCAGTATAACCAGGCGATTGCTGCACTTAATCGTGCCAAAGAACTGTGCCATCTGCCGGACTTAACCGCCGACAGCGCCGCCGAATGGCTGGAAACCTTCCAGGCGAAAGAGCTGGAAGCGACTGAAAAAATGCTCTCTCTTGAGCAGAAAATGAGCATGGCGCAAACCGCGCACAGCCAGTTTGAGCAGGCTTATCAGCTGGTGGTGGCAATCAACGGCCCACTGGCGCGTAACGAGGCGTGGGATGTCGCTCGCGAACTATTGCGCGAAGGGGTCGATCAGCGTCACCTGGCAGAGCAGGTTCAGCCGCTGCGGATGCGATTAAGCGAACTGGAACAGCGTCTACGCGAGCAGCAAGAAGCTGAGCGTCTGCTGGCAGATTTCTGCAAACGTCAGGGCAAGAATTTTGATATCGACGAACTGGAAGCCCTGCATCAGGAACTGGAAGCACGCATTGCCTCTCTTTCCGATAGCGTGTCTAACGCCCGTGAAGAGCGCATGGCACTGCGCCAGGAGCAGGAACAGCTGCAGTCTCGCATTCAGAGTTTGATGCAGCGTGCGCCGGTTTGGCTGGCAGCGCAAAACAGTCTCAACCAGTTGAGCGAACAGTGCGGCGAAGAGTTTACCTCCAGCCAGGACGTCACCGAATATCTGCAACAGTTGCTGGAGCGTGAGCGAGAGGCGATTGTTGAACGCGATGAAGTGGGCGCGCGCAAAAACGCCGTCGATGAAGAGATCGAACGTTTAAGCCAGCCTGGCGGCTCTGAAGATCAGCGTCTGAACGCGCTGGCGGAGCGTTTTGGTGGTGTGCTGCTGTCAGAAATTTATGACGACGTTAGCCTGGAAGATGCGCCGTACTTCTCAGCGCTGTATGGCCCGTCACGCCACGCCATCGTGGTGCCAGATCTGTCACAGGTAACTGAACACCTGGAAGGCTTGACCGATTGCCCGGAAGATCTCTATCTGATCGAAGGAGATCCGCAGTCATTCGATGACAGCGTGTTCAGCGTTGATGAGCTGGAAAAAGCGGTAGTGGTGAAAATCGCCGATCGTCAGTGGCGTTATTCACGTTTCCCGGAAGTGCCGCTGTTTGGTCGTGCTGCGCGTGAAAGCCGTATTGAAAGCCTCCATGCCGAGCGTGAAGTGCTTTCCGAACGCTTCGCCACGCTCTCCTTTGATGTACAGAAAACTCAGCGTCTGCATCAGGCGTTCAGCCGCTTTATCGGCAGTCATCTGGCGGTTGCGTTTGAGTCTGACCCGGAAGCAGAAATCCGTCAACTGAACAGCCGTCGCGTCGAACTGGAGCGGGCGTTAAGTAATCATGAAAATGATAACCAGCAGCAGCGTATTCAGTTTGAGCAGGCGAAAGAGGGCGTTACGGCGCTGAACCGCATTCTGCCGCGTCTCAACCTGTTGGCTGATGACAGCCTGGCGGATCGCGTCGATGAAATCCGCGAACGTCTGGATGAAGCCCAGGAAGCCGCGCGTTTTGTTCAGCAGTTTGGCAATCAACTGGCGAAACTGGAACCGATTGTTTCGGTATTGCAGAGCGACCCGGAACAGTTCGAACAGTTAAAAGAAGATTACGCGTACTCTCAGCAGATGCAGCGCGATGCCCGTCAGCAGGCGTTTGCCCTGACGGAAGTGGTGCAGCGTCGTGCGCACTTTAGCTATTCTGACTCGGCAGAAATGCTTAGCGGTAACAGCGATCTCAACGAAAAACTGCGTGAACGTCTGGAACAGGCGGAAGCGGAGCGTACCCGCGCTCGCGAAGCGTTGCGCGGTCACGCAGCGCAGTTGAGTCAGTACAACCAGGTGCTGGCTTCGCTGAAAAGTTCTTACGACACCAAAAAAGAGCTACTCAACGATCTGCAACGTGAATTGCAGGATATCGGCGTGCGTGCTGATAGCGGGGCAGAAGAGCGGGCGCGTATTCGCCGTGACGAGCTGCATGCGCAACTGAGCAATAACCGTTCACGCCGCAATCAACTGGAAAAAGCGCTTACCTTCTGCGAAGCGGAGATGGACAACCTGACCCGCAAACTGCGCAAGCTGGAGCGGGATTACTTTGAGATGCGCGAGCAGGTAGTGACCGCCAAAGCGGGCTGGTGTGCGGTGATGCGCATGGTGAAAGATAACGGCGTTGAGCGCCGCTTACACCGTCGTGAGCTGGCTTATCTCTCCGCTGATGATTTGCGTTCCATGTCGGATAAGGCGTTAGGTGCGCTGCGTCTGGCGGTGGCGGATAACGAACATCTGCGCGACGTGCTGCGCATGTCGGAAGATCCGAAACGTCCGGAGCGTAAAATTCAGTTCTTCGTGGCGGTTTATCAGCATCTGCGTGAACGTATTCGTCAGGATATTATTCGTACCGATGATCCGGTGGAAGCTATCGAACAGATGGAGATTGAACTTAGCCGTCTGACCGAAGAATTAACCTCCCGTGAACAGAAACTGGCGATCAGTTCCCGCAGCGTGGCGAACATCATTCGCAAAACCATTCAGCGCGAGCAGAACCGTATCCGTATGCTCAACCAGGGGTTGCAGAACGTATCGTTTGGTCAGGTGAACAGCGTGCGTCTCAACGTGAACGTGCGTGAAACGCACGCCATGCTACTGGATGTGCTCTCTGAACAGCACGAGCAGCATCAGGATCTGTTTAACAGCAACCGTTTGACCTTCTCGGAAGCGCTGGCGAAACTGTATCAACGTCTTAACCCGCAGATTGATATGGGGCAGCGCACGCCGCAGACCATCGGTGAAGAACTGCTGGATTACCGCAACTATCTGGAAATGGAAGTTGAGGTTAACCGTGGTTCCGATGGCTGGCTGCGCGCAGAGTCTGGTGCATTGTCGACCGGTGAGGCGATTGGTACCGGTATGTCGATTCTGGTGATGGTGGTACAAAGCTGGGAAGATGAATCTCGCCGCCTGCGCGGTAAAGATATCTCTCCTTGCCGCCTGCTGTTCCTCGATGAAGCAGCGCGACTGGATGCTCGTTCTATCGCCACGCTGTTTGAATTGTGTGAGCGTTTGCAAATGCAACTCATCATCGCAGCGCCGGAAAATATCAGCCCGGAGAAAGGCACCACCTATAAACTGGTGCGTAAAGTCTTCCAGAATACCGAACACGTTCATGTCGTCGGCCTGCGAGGATTTGCGCCGCAACTCCCTGAAACGCTTCCAGGAACTGACGAAGCGCCTTCTCAGGCGAGTTAAAATTAAGGCGGCAGCAATGCCGCCTTTTCTTTTTCCGAAAACTCCGTTTCTGCACTAAAAAAGTGGCACATTACGGCGCGCTTTTCTTTAAACTTCTTTACATTAGGTTATGTAAAAACGTATCGGCGTTTATATACTGAAGATAAGCCTGATGAGTAACAGGCTTGCTCGTCATACTTTCGTGAGTATTGGCGTTGTACAGGCAAGTCGTAAAATAACAGCCTGGCTATTCAGAGTATGATAAAAACAGGGGGCAAGGGATGTTGCTTAATATGATGTGTGGTCGTCGGCTGTCGGCAATCAGTTTGTGCCTGGCCGTAACATTCGCTCCACTGTTCAATGCGCAGGCCGATGAGCCTGAAGTAATCCCTGGCGACAGCCCGGTGGCTGTCAGTGAACAGGGCGAGGCACTGCCGCAGGCGCAAGCCACGGCAATAATGGCGGGGATCCAGCCATTGCCTGAAGGTGCGGCAGAAAAAGCCCGCACGCAAATCGAATCTCAATTACCCGCAGGTTACAAGCCGGTTTATCTTAACCAGCTTCAACTGTTGTATGCCGCACGCGATATGCAACCCATGTGGGAAAACCGTGATGCTGTTAAAGCCTTCCAGCAACAGCTGGCAGAGGTGGCGATTGCCGGTTTCCAGCCGCAGTTTAATAAATGGGTAGAGTTACTGACCGATCCTGGTGTTAACGGGATGGCACGCGACGTGGTGCTCTCTGATGCGATGATGGGCTATCTCCATTTCATTGCAAATATTCCGGTCAAAGGCACTCGCTGGCTATATAGCAGTAAACCTTATGCACTTGCAACGCCGCCGCTCTCGGTGATTAACCAATGGCAGCTGGCGCTGGATAAAGGTCAATTGCCTACGTTTGTTGCAGGACTGGCACCGCAGCATCCGCAATATGCGGCGATGCATGAATCGTTACTGGCCTTACTCTGTGACACCAAACCGTGGCCCCAACTGACCGGCAAAGCAACGTTGCGCCCAGGGCAGTGGAGTAACGACGTACCGGCGTTGCGCGAAATATTGCAACGCACAGGCATGTTGGACGGGGGGCCGAAAATTACTCTACCTGGCGATGACACGCCAACTGACGCGGTAGTCAGCCCATCCGCTGTTACTGTTGAAACAGCAGAAACTAAGCCGATGGATAAGCAAACGACGTCTCGTAGTAAACCTGCGCCTGCCGTTCGCGCCGCCTACGATAATGAACTGGTGGAAGCCGTTAAACGTTTTCAGGCATGGCAAGGATTGGGGGCAGATGGTGCTATTGGCCCGGCAACACGTGACTGGTTAAACGTAACGCCCGCCCAGCGTGCTGGCGTGTTGGCTCTCAACATCCAGCGATTGCGCTTGCTGCCAACAGAGCTTTCTACCGGGATCATGGTTAACATTCCGGCCTATTCGCTGGTCTACTATCAGAACGGCAATCAGGTGCTGGATTCGCGAGTCATTGTCGGTCGCCCCGATCGCAAAACGCCGATGATGAGCAGTGCCCTTAACAACGTAGTGGTAAACCCGCCGTGGAACGTACCTCCAACTCTGGCACGCAAAGATATTCTGCCAAAAGTGCGCAACGATCCGGGATATCTCGAAAGCCATGGCTATACGGTGATGCGCGGCTGGAACAGCAGAGAAGCGATTGACCCATGGCAGGTTGACTGGTCTACAATCACGGCCTCGAATTTACCGTTCCGCTTCCAGCAGGCTCCAGGCCCACGGAACTCGCTGGGGCGCTATAAATTCAATATGCCGAGTTCAGAGGCCATTTATTTGCATGACACGCCGAACCACAATCTGTTCAAGCGTGATACACGCGCATTGAGCTCAGGCTGTGTACGAGTGAATAAAGCTTCCGATCTGGCGAATATGCTGTTGCAGGATGCAGGCTGGAATGACAAACGTATTTCTGATGCGCTGAAGCAGGGTGATACACGTTACGTCAATATTCGGCAGTCGATTCCGGTGAATCTCTACTACCTGACGGCCTTTGTTGGTGCAGATGGTCGTACCCAGTATCGTACAGATATTTACAATTATGATCTGCCTGCGCGATCCAGCTCGCAAATCGTATCGAAAGCGGAACAATTAATCAGGTAAATGAAGTAGTTCGGGGAAATCAGTTGTCGTAATAATTAGCATGATTGGGGGCGATTCTCTGCAGCCCCCGTCACTGCTGGGGTTGAGTCATCTTGACGTCTGCTTTACGGGCGGTTAAGGTGCCTCTTGTGCGCCAGAAGTGCATATAAACGATAACATTGACCTGTAGACTTGATTATCATGGACAAATTCGACGCTAATCGCCGCAAATTGCTGGCGCTTGGTGGCGTTGCACTCGGTGCCGCCATCCTGCCGACCCCTGCGTTTGCAACACTCTCTACCCCACGCCCGCGCATTTTGACACTCAATAATCTTCATACCGGAGAGTCAATCAAAGCGGAGTTTTTCGATGGCAGAGGCTATATTCAGGAAGAATTGGCAAAACTTAACCATTTTTTCCGCGATTACCGCGCGAACAAAATAAAGTCCATCGACCCAGGATTATTCGACCAGTTGTATCGCCTGCAAGGGTTGTTAGGCACGCGCAAACC
Source organism: Escherichia sp. AM3 (assembly GCF_032029835.1). Taxonomy (NCBI): domain Bacteria; kingdom Pseudomonadati; phylum Pseudomonadota; class Gammaproteobacteria; order Enterobacterales; family Enterobacteriaceae; genus Escherichia; species Escherichia sp. AM3. The sequence goes on from NZ_JAVUPQ010000012.1 coordinate 17,918, forward strand.
GGTGCAACTCATTTCCGGTTATCGTTCTATTGATACCAACAATGAACTACGCGCCCGCAGCCGTGGAGTAGCGAAGAAAAGCTATCACACTAAAGGCCAGGCGATGGATTTCCATATTGAAGGTATCGCGTTAAGCAATATTCGCAAAGCCGCGTTATCTATGCGCGCAGGTGGTGTAGGATATTACCCACGTAGTAACTTTGTGCATATTGATACCGGGCCAGCACGGCACTGGTAGCAATCGCTTAACGAAACAGGGGCAGTATGAACTATCGTATTATTCCGGTCACCGCATTCTCCCAGAACTGTTCATTAATCTGGTGTGAACAAACCCGTCTGGCCGCACTGGTCGATCCTGGCGGCGATGCGGAAAAAATCAAACAGGAAGTTGATGACAGCGGCCTGACACTGATGCAGATCCTGCTGACGCATGGTCATCTGGACCACGTTGGCGCAGCGGCGGAACTGGCGCAACATTACGGCGTGCCAGTTTTTGGCCCGGAAAAAGAAGATGAGTTCTGGCTGCAAGGCTTGCCTGCGCAAAGTCGTATGTTTGGTCTGGAAGAGTGCCAGCCGCTGACGCCAGATCGTTGGCTGAACGAAGGCGATACCATCAGCATAGGGAATGTGACTTTACAGGTGTTACATTGCCCTGGGCATACGCCGGGTCATGTAGTGTTTTTTGATGATCGGGCAAAGCTGCTGATTTCTGGCGATGTTATTTTCAAAGGCGGAGTAGGGCGCAGTGACTTCCCGCGTGGCGATCATAATCAACTGATTTCTTCAATCAAAGATAAATTGCTGCCACTGGGGGATGACGTGACATTTATTCCGGGTCACGGACCATTATCCACACTTGGTTATGAACGCCTGCATAATCCCTTCCTGCAAGACGAAATGCCCGTCTGGTAAGGCACATAAAAAAGCCCGCTTTTAATGCGGGCCTGGATTTCTGGCAAAGTGCGCTTTGTTTATGCCGGATGCGGCACGAGCGCCTTATCCGGCCTACAAAATCGTGCAAATTCAAAATATTGCAGGGGACGCGTAGGCCTGATAAGCGTAGCGCATCAGGCAATGTTGCGTTTGTCATCAGTCTCAGCCCGCTTTTCAGCGGGCTTCATTGTTTTTAATGCTTACAGCACTGCCACAATCGCTTCGCACAGCGGAGCCATGTTATCTGGTGTCATCCCGGCCACATTTACGCGACCAGAAGCAACCGCATATACGCCAAACTCTTCGCGCAGACGCAGCACTTGTTCTTTTGTCAGGCCACTGAAGGAGAACATGCCGTTCTGTTTGATGATAAAGCTGAAGTCGCGGTTTGCGCCTTTTTCCTGCAGCGTATTGACGAACAACTGACGCATACGCTGAATACGCTGGCGCATATCAGTCAGCTCTTGTTCCCAAATCGCACGTAACGCATCGTTGCTCAGGATGGTGGCAACAACAGAAGCGCCGTGTGCTGGTGGGTTAGAGTAGTTAGCGCGAATCGCCGCTTTCATTTGGCTGAATGCGCGATCAACGGTTTCACTGTCGGCAGCAACCAGAGTACAAGCGCCAACACGCTCGTTGTACAGGCCAAAGTTTTTAGAGTAGGAACTGGCAACAATCAGCTCTTTATGCATAGCCGCGAAAGCGCGCAGTCCTTCAGCATCTTCTTCCAGACCACGGGCAAAACCCTGGTAAGCGAAGTCAAACAGCGGTAACCAGCCTTTCTCAACGGAGAGTTGTGCCAGTGTCTGCCATTGTTCCAGCGTAGGGTCGATACCGGTTGGGTTATGGCAGCAGCCATGGAACAGCACTACGTCGCCAGCCTGAGCTTCATTCAGGCTGTTAATCAGTGCATCGAAGTCAAGAGTGTGATTTTCCGCATCATAATAAGCGTATTCACGAACTTCCAGACCTGCAGAGTTAAAGACGCTCTTATGGTTCGGCCAGCTTGGGTTGCTCACCCACACTCGCTTAACGCTGGTATTTTTTGCCAGGAAATCGGCAGCTACGCGTAGTGCGCCAGTGCCCCCCGGAGTCTGTGCCGTGCGAGCACGTTTGTCATTGATCAGGGCGCTACCTTTACCAAACAGCAGTTCCTGAGTGCAGCGACCAAATTCAGGGATGCCGTCAATGCCGAGGTAATTTTTGGTGGTTTCATTTTCGAGCAGATACTGTTCAGCCTTTTTCACGCTGGTCAGTACCGGGGTTTTGCCCGTCTCATCTTTATAGACACCAATCCCGAGGTTAATTTTGCCGGGACGTTCATCGGCACGAAACAGATCGGCCAGGCCCAGAATCGGGTCGGCAGGAGCGGCGGTAATGTTCTCAAACATGACGAGGTTCCATTATGGTTACAGAAGGGAAGTCCGCTATCAGGGTAACGGGAGATTTACAAAATTCCAACTATTACTGATGAAAACTCAGGCTGTTTTTGCAAGACGTGAGATTGCTCTGGAAGGTATAAAAAAAACAGGACCAACGTCCTGTTTTTTCGGCATTTAACAAAGAGGTGTGCTATTAGAACTGGTAAACGATACCCACAGCAACGGTGTCGTCTGAACCTACGCCCAGTTTGTTGTCAGAATCGATCTGGTTGATGATGTAGTCAACATAGGTGGACATGTTTTTGTTGAAGTAGTAGGTTGCGCCCACTTCAAAGTAGTTCACCAGATCAACATCACCGATACCTTCTACGTCTTTCGCTTTAGATTTGGTGTAAGCGATGGACGGACGCAGACCGAAATCGAACTGGTATTGCGCAACTAACAGAACGTCTTGCGTTTTGTTGGCGAAGCCGCTGGTGTTTGTAAATTTATTAGTGATCGGCGTAGCGTTACGGGTTTCACCGTAGTTCGCTGCCAGGTAGATGTTGTTCGCGTCGTACTTCAGACCAGTAGCCCACTGTTCAGCTTTTTTACCGTTGCCAAGAGGTTGAGCTTCTTGCAGGTTGGTACGGTCAGCTGCACCATAAGCACCAACGATACCAAAGCCTTCGTATTCGTAGCTGATAGAACCGCCAACACCGTCGCCGTTAGAGCGGCGTGCAGTGTCACGCTCGTTTTTACCCAGGTACTGAACAGCGAAGTTCAGGCCATCAACCAGACCAAAGAAGTTGGAGTTACGATAGGTAGCAACGCCGCCAACACGACCAACGAAGAAGTCATCGCTGTATGCAGTATCACCACCAAATTCTGGCAGCATATCGGTGTAACCCAGTGCATCATAAACCACACCGTAGTTACGGCCGTAATCGAAAGAACCAATGTCAGCGTATTTAAGACCCGCGAATGCCAGACGCGTTTTGTTACCAGTTTGAGCGTCAGCGCCTTCAGAGTTGTTACCCTGGAAGTTATATTCCCACTGACCATAACCGGTCAGATCGGAATTGATTTGTGTTTCCCCTTTAAAACCAAGACGGGCATAAGTTTTGTCGCCGTTTCCGCCGTAACTGTTTACACCATTGTCTTTAGAAAAATAATGCAGACCGACAGCTTTACCGTACAGATCTACTTTGTTGCCATCTTTGTTATAGATTTCTGCAGCGTTTGCAGTACCTGCTACTAACAGAGCAGGGACGATCACTGCCAGAATATTGCGCTTCATCATTATTTATTACCCTCATGGTTTTTTTTATGACACCTGCCACTGCCGTCAATAAGTTCTGTCAATAAAAATTTACGGAACTATTGATGAGAGTTTGGTGTCTTTATGTGTCTGCAGGCATCTTTCCATTCAAACTAACGTTTCGCTACCGTGAAAGTGCTACAAAGATAAAGATTTGGTTTCAAAAAGAAAAAATATGTAACCAAAAGTAAAATTTAAGGAACTTTGTGAACACCGTCATATTTCCATAGAAGCGTGATGATATTTACAGCAATTTTTATCTATTTATATGATTTCCTTATATTTAAATTAACTAAACGGAAATTTTGTTTCTGATGGAAACTTTATCGACCTGGCACTAAATCCTCGTTCAGACATCCAGAATGCCAAAAAATAGTATGAAAATTGTGCTATCAGCTAAGAAAAAACTAATCCGCAATAAGAATCCAGGTTATTTTTTGTGCGTAAATGTTGCAATGTAATATTCCGTAACAGGATGATCGTTATGGCGGGGTTGCAAATAGATTGCTTGACTTAACAAACAGATAACTTGACAGAAAGGATAAAAAAGAGCCAGCAGGCGCTGGCTCTTTGAGGAAGAAAATCAGAAGCTGGCGTTGCGCGGAGTACGTGGGAACGGAATCACATCACGCACGTTTTGCACGCCAGTTACGTAAGCAATCAGGCGTTCAAAACCAAGACCGAAACCGGAATGCGGAACAGTACCGTAGCGACGCAGATCGCGATACCACCAGTAATCTTCTTTGTTCAGGCCCATTTCCAGCATACGCTCGTCCAGCACGTCCAGACGCTCTTCACGCTGGGAGCCACCAATGATCTCACCGATGCCCGGAGCCAGAACGTCCATAGCCGCAACGGTTTTACCGTCTTCGTTAAGGCGCATATAGAACGCTTTAATATCTTTCGGATAGTTTTTAACCACTACCGGTGCTTTAAAGTGTTCTTCCGCCAGATAACGCTCATGCTCAGAAGAGAGATCAACGCCCCAGTAAACTGGGTTTTCAAACTTCCTGCCGCAGTTTTCGAGAATGGTCACTGCGTCGGTGTAATCCACCTGCGCAAAATCGGCTTCAATGAAGCGTTCCAGACGTGAAACGGCATCTTTATCTACGCGTTCAGCGAAGAATTTCATGTCGTCTGCGCGTTCTTCGAGAACCGCTTTGAAGACATATTTCAGCATGGCTTCAGCCAGACCCGCGATATCGTTCAGGTTAGCAAACGCCACTTCCGGCTCCAGCATCCAGAACTCCGCCAGGTGACGGCTGGTGTTGGAGTTTTCAGCACGGAAAGTCGGGCCGAAGGTATAAATTTTGGATAATGCGCAAGCGTAGGTTTCGCCGTTCAACTGGCCAGATACGGTCAGGAAAGACTCTTTACCAAAGAAGTCTTTGTCGAAATCCACTTTGCCCTGATCGTTACGCGGCAGATTTTCCAGATCCAGCGTAGAAACGCGGAACATTTCGCCAGCCCCTTCGGTATCAGACGCAGTAATCAGTGGCGTTGAAACCCAGAAGAATCCCTGCTCGTTAAAGAAGCGATGCAGCGCCTGCGCCAGCGTATGGCGAACGCGCGCGACGGCACCAATCAGGTTTGTGCGCGGACGCAGGTGAGCGACTTCACGCAGATACTCAATGCTGTGGCGTTTTGCCGCCATCGGGTAAGTGTCTGGATCTTCAACCCAACCAGCAACTTCAACCTTGCTGGCCTGAATTTCAAATTGTTGCCCCTGGCCCGGCGACGCCACGACTTTACCCGTCACAATGACCGAGCAACCGGTGGTCAGACGCAGGACGTCTTCATTGTAATTGGGCAGAGAATTATTGATGACAGCCTGTACAGGATCAAAGCAGGAACCGTCATAAACGGCGAGGAAGGAGATGCCAGCTTTTGAATCTCGGCGGGTACGTACCCATCCGCGTACGGTGACTTCGCTGTCAACGGCTACGCGGCCCTGGAGTACGTCGGCTACAGGCACAACGCTCATAATATTCTCTCTGTTAATAGTCGGAAAAAATAAACACTTGTCCACCCGTAAATGGGGGGATACCTATGTTACCTGGCATCTGCAATCAGACAAGCAGAATTCGCAAATGCAGCGAAAGATTTCGGAATTAAAGGTAAAAAAAGGGAGCCGATTAGCTCCCTGATGATATTAACTGGCTTTTTTAATATGCGGAAGGTCGAACGCTTTGCGCAGCGCCCGAACAAACGCTTTATCGTGGCAGATAGTTTTGCCAGGGCTGTCAGAAAGTTTCGCCACCGGTTTACCGTTACACTCTACCAACTTAATCACAATATTCAGGGGTTTTACCTGGGGGATATCGCAGGTCAGGCGAGTCCCAATACCAAAACTTAATTGCACGCGGGAAGAGAAGTGGCGGTATAGCTCAACCGCTTTGCGTAAATCCAGATTGTCAGAGAAAACCAGCGTTTTACTCTGTGGATCAATTCCCAGCTTTTCATAATGTGCAATGGCTTTTTCACCCCATTCAACCGGGTCGCCAGAGTCATGACGCAGGCCTTGATACCGACTAGCGAACTCGACACCGAAATCACGCAGGAAAGCATCCATAGTGATGCAGTCGGTTAATGCAATGCCAAGTTGGTCGGGATACTCTTCCAGCCAGGCAGCAAGTGCAGCTCGCTGGCTGTTGGCTAGATCCGGGCTGATTTGCTGATGTGCCTGGAACCATTCGTGTGCCTGTGTTCCCATCGGCGTGAGGGAAAGCCGACGCGCCAGATCGTAGTTGCTGGTGCCCACAAACCAGGATTCCTGTTGCAGACGCTTAACGATGGTTTCTTGTACTTCGCGAGAAAAACGGCGACGGGTGCCAAAATCCATCAGATGGAAGCGCGACATATCAAGACCGGCGGTTAACGCCGAGAAGTCGACTAATTTGCTTTCCAGCGTGTCGAGGGCTTGCGCAACGTCGGCCTGCGGTGAGCGATAGCGATGTACCATTTCACTGATAACCGCCAGCAAAGGAACTTCCCAGAGGATGACTTCACGCCACGGGCCGCTTAAACGAATATCCAGCTTGCCATTATCGTTGGACACGGTGACTTGTTCCGGGTTAAAGCGGAACTCGCGTAACCAGTTAAGATAGTCGGCCTTAAAGAAAGGCAGGGCAGAAAGCCACTGATATTCATCATCCTGCAGGCGCAGGTGCTGCATCGCCTGAATCTGTTCACGAATAGCATCGGCATAAATACCCAGCAGATCGTCACCTCGGCAACGAAACTCCGCCGCGACATGCACATCGTAATAATGATGAAACACGGCTTGCTGCATATGCAACTTATAAGCATCTGTATCCAGCAACGAGTGCAGAACAGGAGAAGCGAATTGTGTCATAGGTGCGCAGTAGCGTCCTCGTACAGGAGCGTTTAGTACAATAAACATCTTCAGGAACTGCTGGAGTATACCTTGTTTCGCAATTTATTGAACCCCGATCACACCATATGCCACCTTTCTGGTCGATGGCATTACGCGGTGTATGTTATAAAAATGTAGCAATAAAGGCGTTTGTACCTGAAAAGATGAAGATTCTGCATAGCGCGATTTACGCAACAGGAATAGACTGAACACCAGACTCTATAAAAGATGCTAAAGGTTATTTATGACTCAACAGCCACAAGCCAAATACCGTCACGATTATCGTGCGCCGGATTACCAGATTACTGATATTGACTTGACCTTTGACCTCGACGCGCAAAAGACGGTCGTTACCGCGGTCAGCCAGGCTGTCCGTCATGGTGCATCAGATGCTCCCCTTCGTCTCAACGGCGAAGACCTCAAACTGGTTTCTGTTCATATTAATGATGAGCCGTGGACCGCCTGGAAAGAAGAAGAGGGCGCACTGGTCATCAGTAATTTGCCGGAGCGTTTTACGCTTAAGATCATTAATGAAATAAGCCCGGCGGCGAATACGGCGCTGGAAGGGCTTTATCAGTCAGGCGATGCGCTTTGCACCCAGTGTGAAGCCGAAGGTTTCCGCCATATTACGTATTATCTCGACCGCCCGGACGTGCTGGCGCGTTTTACCACCAAAATTATTGCCGATAAAATTAAATATCCCTTCCTGCTTTCCAACGGTAACCGCGTTGCGCAAGGCGAACTGGAAAACGGACGCCATTGGGTACAGTGGCAGGACCCGTTCCCGAAACCGTGCTACCTGTTTGCGCTGGTGGCAGGCGACTTTGATGTACTGCGCGATACCTTTACCACGCGTTCTGGTCGCGAAGTAGCACTGGAGCTGTACGTCGATCGCGGCAACCTTGATCGCGCGCCGTGGGCGATGACCTCGCTGAAAAACTCCATGAAATGGGATGAAGAACGCTTTGGCCTGGAGTATGACCTCGACATCTATATGATCGTCGCGGTGGATTTCTTCAATATGGGCGCAATGGAGAATAAGGGTCTGAATATCTTTAACTCCAAATATGTGCTGGCCCGCACCGACACCGCCACCGACAAAGATTACCTCGATATTGAACGCGTTATCGGCCATGAATATTTCCATAACTGGACCGGTAACCGAGTGACCTGCCGCGACTGGTTCCAGCTCAGCCTGAAAGAAGGTTTAACCGTCTTCCGCGATCAGGAGTTCAGCTCTGACCTTGGTTCCCGCGCAGTTAACCGCATCAATAATGTACGCACCATGCGCGGATTGCAGTTTGCAGAAGACGCCAGCCCGATGGCGCACCCGATCCGCCCGGATATGGTCATTGAGATGAACAACTTCTACACCCTGACCGTTTACGAGAAGGGCGCGGAAGTGATTCGCATGATCCACACCCTGCTTGGCGAAGAAAACTTCCAGAAAGGGATGCAGCTTTATTTCGAGCGTCATGATGGTAGTGCAGCGACCTGTGACGACTTTGTGCAGGCGATGGAAGATGCGTCGAATGTCGATCTCTCCCATTTCCGCCGTTGGTACAGCCAGTCCGGTACACCGATTGTGACCGTCAAAGACGACTACAATCCAGAAACTGAGCAGTACACCCTGACCATCAGCCAGCGCACGCCAGCTACGCCGGATCAGGCAGAAAAACAGCCGCTGCATATTCCGTTTGCCATCGAACTGTATGATAACGAAGGCAAAGTGATCCCGTTGCAGAAAGGCGGTCATCCGGTGAATTCCGTGCTGAACGTCACTCAGGCGGAACAGACCTTTGTTTTTGATAATGTCTACTTCCAGCCGGTGCCTGCGCTGCTGTGCGAATTCTCTGCGCCAGTGAAACTGGAATATAAGTGGAGCGATCAGCAACTGACCTTCCTGATGCGTCATGCGCGTAATGATTTCTCCCGCTGGGATGCGGCGCAAAGTTTGCTGGCAACCTACATCAAGCTGAACGTCGCGCGTCATCAGCAAGGTCAGCCGCTGTCTCTGCCGGTGCATGTGGCTGATGCTTTCCGCGCGGTACTGCTTGATGAGAAGATTGATCCAGCGCTGGCGGCAGAAATCCTGACGCTGCCTTCTGTCAATGAAATGGCTGAATTGTTCGATATCATCGACCCGATTGCTATTGCCGAAGTACGCGAAGCACTCACTCGTACTCTGGCGACTGAACTGGCGGATGAGCTACTGGCTATTTACAACGCGAATTACCAGAGCGAGTACCGTGTTGAGCATGAAGATATTGCAAAACGCACTCTGCGTAATGCCTGCCTGCGTTTCCTCGCTTTTGGTGAAACGCATCTGGCTGATGTGCTGGTGAGCAAGCAGTTCCACGAAGCAAACAATATGACTGATGCGCTGGCGGCGCTTTCTGCGGCGGTTGCCGCACAGCTGCCTTGCCGTGACGCGCTGATGCAGGAGTACGACGACAAGTGGCATCAGAACGGTCTGGTGATGGATAAATGGTTTATCCTGCAAGCCACCAGCCCGGCGGCGAATGTGCTGGAGACGGTGCGCGGCCTGTTGCAGCATCGCTCATTTACCATGAGCAACCCGAACCGTATTCGTTCGTTGATTGGCGCGTTTGCGGGCAGCAATCCGGCAGCGTTCCATGCCGAAGATGGCAGCGGTTACCTGTTCCTGGTGGAAATGCTTACCGACCTCAACAGCCGTAACCCGCAGGTGGCTTCACGTCTGATTGAACCGCTGATTCGCCTGAAACGTTACGATGCCAAACGTCAGGAGAAAATGCGCGCGGCGCTGGAACAGTTGAAAGGGCTGGAAAATCTCTCTGGCGATCTGTACGAGAAGATAACTAAAGCACTGGCTTGATAAATAACCGAATGGCGGCAATAGCGCCGCCATTCGGGGAATTTACCCCTGTTTTCTCAGGCGAGTTTCAGATTCACCACGTTGCATCACCCGTTGCAACACCTCCGCTTCCAGCTCCGCTAATCGCACCGACCCTAATCGACGCGGACGGGGGATATCCACTGTCAAATCCAGACCAATTTTTCCCTCTTCAATTAACAGCACCCGGTCAGCCATCGCTACCGCTTCGCTCACATCATGCGTCACCAACAGTACGGTAAAGCCGTGCTCCTGCCAAAGTGACACAATCAAATCCTGCATCTCGAGTCGCGTTAAGGCGTCCAGCGCCCCGAGCGGTTCATCAAGCAACAATAATCCCGGTCGATGAATCAACGCTCTTGCCAGCGCCACTCGCTGTTTCTGCCCGCCAGAAAGTGCGGCAGGCCATTCCCCTGCGCGATTCTCCAGTCCTACCGCAGCCAACGCTCGACGTGCGGCATCGCGCCACTGGCCTTTAAGGCCTAACCCAACGTTATCAATCACCGATTTCCACGGTAGCAGACGCGCATCCTGAAACATCATTCGCGTGTCTTCCTGAATTTCAGCCAGCGGTGTGGTGCCCGCTAACACATCGCCTGCGGTTGGCGTTTCCAGACCTGCCAGCAGGCGCAGCAGGGTACTTTTGCCACCACCGCTGCGGCCCACCACCGCCACAAACTGACCTGCCGGAATATGTAAATCCAGTTGGTTCAGGACGATATTTTCCGCGTAATGTTTGCTTACTGCATTGAGCAACAATGGCGTGCCCTGGTTCAGACGAGCAGTATTCATACCGTGGCCTCCTTCAAATGATAAGCCGGGTTCCAGCGCAACCAGAGGCGCTCTAACAGCTGCGCGCTGACGTCAGCCAGTTTGCCGAGCAGGGCGTAAAGAATAATAGCGACTACCACCACGTCCGTTTGCAAAAACTCCCGCGCATTCATCGCCAGATAACCAATGCCTGAATTGGCAGAAATGGTTTCGGCAACAATCAGCGTCAGCCACATCAGGCCCAACGCAAAACGCACGCCGACCATAATTGAGGGCAGGGCACCAGGCAGGATCACATGGATAAACAGCGGTATGCCGGATAATCCATAGCTACGCGCCATCTCCACCAACCCGCGATCGATATTACGGATGCCATGCCAGGTGTTGATATAAATGGGGAATAGCGTACCGAGCGCCACCAGAAAGATTTTTGCGGATTCATCAATGCCAAACCACAAAATCACCAGCGGGATCAGCGCCAGATGCGGCACGTTGCGCAACATCTGAATTGAGGTATCCAGCAGCCGTTCTCCCCAGCGAGATAGCCCGCTAATCAGTCCCAAAATCAACCCCAGCGATCCGCCAATTGAAAAGCCAATCAGCGCCCGCCAGGAGCTGATCGCCAGATGCTGCCACAGTTCGCCGCTGGCGGAGAGCGTCCAGAACGCCGTCACCACTCCTTCCGGTGAAGGCAAAATACGCGTCGACAGCCAGCCAACCGAGGAGGCCAGTTGCCACACCGCCACGATGCCCACCGGTAAAAACCAGGGGGCAACGCGCAATAACCACTTCTTCACTGGCGTTGCCATTATTTCTTCCTTAGCTTTGCGCGACTTTACGGGGGATAAAATCATTCGCCACCGCTTCGCCTTGCGGATTCAGCGGCTGCGGCTGGGGAATTTCCGGGATGGCGACATCCAGAAGCGGGAACAGCAACTCGCCAACCCGATACGCTTCTTCCAGATGCGGATAGCCCGAAAGCACAAAACTGTCGATGCCAAGCGCGGCATATTCGTTGATTCGCGCAGCGACCGTAGGACCATCGCCCACCAGCGCCGTCCCGGCACCGCCGCGCACTAAGCCAACGCCCGCCCATAAATTGGGGCTGATCTCCAGATTGTCGCGCTTGCCGTTATGTAACGCCGCCATTCGCTGTTGCCCTACGGAATCCGTCCGGGCGAATGCGACCTGTGCTTTGGCGATAGTTTCATCATCAAGATGCGAGATTAACCGCTCGGCGGCCTGCCACGTTTCGTCGTTAGTTTCACGAACAATCACATGCAGACGAATACCGAAACGAATTTTGCGTCCATGCGCGGCAGCTTTCGCCCGCACTTGTTCGATTTTCTCTTTAACCAGTTCCGGCGGTTCGCCCCAGGTGAGGTAGAGATCAACCTGTTCTGCCGCCAGCTCCTGGGCGACATCTGACGATCCGCCAAAGTAAAGTGGCGGATACGGCTGTTGAATCGCCGGGAAGAGCAGTTTTGCTCCGCGCACATGAATATGTTTACCGTTGAAATCGACGGTTTCTCTCTGCAATAAACGCCGCCAGACCTGGGTAAATTCCGCCGAGGCTTCGTAGCGCTCGCTATGATCAAGGAACACTCCGTCGCCTGCCAGCTCTTGTGGATCGCTGCCTGTGACCAGGTTAAACAACGCACGTCCATTTGAGAGACGGTCAAGCGTGGCGGCCTGGCGGGCGGCAACGGTAGGTGAGGTTACGCTGGGACGCAGGGCGACAAGAAACTTCAGCCGCTGCGTCACCGGGATCATCGATGCGGCAACCAGCCACGCATCTTCGCAGGAGCGCCCCGTTGGAATTAGCACACCGGTATAGCCAAGACGATCCGCCGCTTGCGCAATTTGTTGCAGATAACCGTGATCAACCGGGCGTGAACCTTCTTCCGTTCCCAGATAATGCCCGTCACCGTGGGTCGGTAAAAACCAGAACATATTCAGACTCATAATTGTTTTCCTTCCAGTTGAGTGGGCTGCCAGATGCGCTGGCGAATATCGACTTTTTTCGGCACCAGACGATTTTCATAAAACAGATCTGCCGTTTGCTGCTGTAAGGCGGCAACCTCGGCGTTAACCGGTTTGATGGTGGTAGGAGGGCGATGATCTAAGTAAGAGGCAATCACCGGTGCCGGTAAGCCCATCGTTTTTGCCAGTAAAGCGATGCTTTGCTCGCGCTGGCTGCGGGTTAACGCATCGGCCTCACTAAAGGTTGCCAGTACGCCCTGAATAAAAGCGCCGTTTTTTTCTGCATAGGGACGAGCTGCCAGATAAAACGATCCAGTTTGATTGAGATCGGTGCCGTCTTTCAGCACCCGCACGCCGCCCTGTAATAATGCAGCAGAGTAGTAGGGATCCCAGATAGCCCAGGCGTCAACGTTACCTTGCTGGAACGCGGCGCGGGCATCAGCGGGCGTCAGGTAAGTGGGTTGGATATCGGTAAACTTAAGTCCGGCCTGACGCAGTGCACGCAGTAAAAGGTTGTGTGAACTGGAACCTTTCTGAAAGGCAACTTTGTGACCTTTAAGATCGGCTACGGTTTTGATCGGGCTGTTTTCTGCCACCAGAATCACTTCGGCTTTGGGCTTCGGTGGCTCGACGCCCACATATACCAAATCAGCCCCGGCAGCCTGGGCAAAGATTGGCGGAATATCCCCGGTACTGCCGAGATCAATACTGCCAACGTTTAACGCTTCCAACATTTGCGGACCCGCGGGGAACTCCACCCAGGAGATTTTTGATTGCGGATAGCGTTTTTCCAGTAACTGGTGGCTTTTTGCCAGTACCATACCAATACTGCCTTTCTGATAGCCTATACGTAACGCTTCAGGCGAGGATTCTGCAGCAACCGCAATCGTAGAGACGCTAAGCAATCCCACCAGCGCCAGTTTAATGATGTTACGCATGGGCATTACCTCGCAGAGACAGAAGGTCAGGAACCTGAACATCGCGGCGGTGCAATGCCTGCCAGAAAGTTTCTAGCGCGGTATCAAGACGGGTTTGCAGATTTGGCGTGAACTGGGGTCTGTGATGGTAATCAATTACTTGTGAGTCATCGGCAAACACGCCGTGCAGGATCTCCTGAGCTTTCAGTGCGCTTAAAACTGGTTTAAGGGCATAATCGACCGCCAGCAGATGGGCCACGGTACCGCCCGTCGCCAGCGGTAGCACCACTTTGCCTTGCAAAGCGCGCTCTGGCAGCAGGTCGAGCAGGGTTTTCAGCGCGCCGGAATAGGCGGCTTTATACACAGGTGTAGCGACTATCAGTCCATCAGCCTGTTGCAGCTGTTCGGTGAAGGTCTTGAGTGCCGGACTATCGAAACGAGCATAAAGCAGATCTTCCGGGGCGAAGTTTTGCAGATTCCAGTGATAAACCTCTACATCCAGGCCATTTAGTTTTTCCCGCGCATATTCCAGCAAGGAGCTGGAGCGAGAAGGAAAGCGAGGACTACCCGCCAGGGTGATGACACGCATACTCTCTCCTTATAACCAATTGTTCTTTTTTTGTTAACATTGATAACAATTCGGTCAGTCTGTCGGAGAGACAAGAAAATGCCAAATATAAATTTTGTGTATCTTTTTCTGAAAATAAACTAAAGAAAGGGCTTTATATATCACGCATATTTATTTGTTGGATAGTCATTAGATGTTGAATCAATGAATTACTCGTTCAGTTAATATTTAAATATTCATGAAATCTATAAATTAAAGATTTGTCACTTATTGGATTTAGTATGCTTGATTTAAATGGCGGACAATTATTGTTATTATTAAGTCTAATGTCATTTAAAGGCATTATCATATTTACGAAGAGATCAGGATGATAACGATGAAAAAAAGTGTATTGACGGCGTTTATAACTGTGGTATGTGTAACGTCCAGCGTTATGGCTGCTGATGATAATGCTATCACGGATGGCTCAGTAACATTTAATGGTAAAGTTATTGCTCCAGCTTGTACCCTGGTAGCTGCGACGAAAGATTCCGTGGTGACTTTGCCAGATGTTAGTGCCACGAAGTTGCAAACCAATGGTCAGGTTTCTGGCGTGCAAACTGATGTGCCAATTGAATTAAAAGATTGTGATACTACCGTAACAAAAAATGCAACGTTCACCTTTAATGGCACTGCGGATACTACTCAGATTACAGCGTTTGCTAACCAGGCCTCATCTGATGCTGCTACAAACGTGGCCCTGCAAATGTATATGAATGATGGTACAACGGCCATCACGCCAGACACAGAAACCGGGAACATTTTGTTGCAGGATGGAGATCAGACGTTGACTTTTAAAGTTGATTATATCGCTACGGGGAAAGCGACTCAGGTAATGTGAATGCGGTAACAAATTTCCATATTAACTATTATTAATAGAACTCATTAATTGTTTTATTAATTAGTACCCCTCCAGTGTTCTGGAGGGGATATTCATATTTTTTAAGAGTGACTATTTATGAAAACTTGCATAACAAAGGGAATTGTGACCGTAAGTTTAACGGCAATATTACTCAGCTGCTCATCCGCATGGGCGGCAGGTAAAGGCGGGATTGGACTTGCAGCAACACGTCTTGTTTATTCAGAAGGTGAAGAGCAAATTTCACTGGGTGTACGTAACACCAGTCCGGATGTTCCTTATCTTATTCAGTCATGGGTGATGACCCCAGATAATAAAAAATCAGCAGACTTTATTATTACACCACCGCTATTTGTGCTGAATCCGGCAAATGAGAATCTGTTACGCATTATGTACATTGGAGCGCCGTTGGCGAAAGACAGAGAAACCCTTTTCTTCACTAGCGTACGGGCAGTCCCTTCAACAACGAAGCGGGAAGAGGGAAATACCCTGAAGATTGCCACACAAAGCGTCATCAAACTTTTCTGGTGACCAAAAGGTTTAGCGTATCCCTTAGCCGAGGCTCCGGCGAAACTGCGTTGCACTTCGTCAGCTGACATGGTTACGGTCAGTAACCCAACACCTTATTTCATTACCCTGACAGACCTGAAAATAGGTGGAAAGGTAGTTAAAAATCAAATGATTTCCCCCTTTGATAAATACCAATTCTCTCTGCCAAAGGGTGCCAAAAATAGCAGCGTAACGTATCGAACCATCAATGACTACGGGGCGGAAACGCCGCAACTCAACTGTAAATCGTAATTCGTCTTCAGTTAAGAGAGCGAGATGTATAGAACTCACCGACAACACAGCCTGTTAAGCTCTGGTGGAGTGCCATCGTTTATTGGTGGGCTGGTGGTGTTTGTGTCGGCAGCGTTCAATGCACAAGCTGAAACCTGGTTCGATCCTGCCTTTTTCAAAGATGATCCCTCAATGGTGGCCGATTTGTCTCGTTTCGAAAAAGGACAAAAAATAACGCCAGGGGTTTATCGTGTCGATATTGTTCTGAATCAGACAATTGTAGATACGCGCAACGTCAATTTTGTTGAGTTAACGCCAGAGAAGGGGATTGCCGCCTGTTTGACGACTGAAAGCCTGGATGCAATGGGTGTGAATACTGATGCGTTTCCGGCTTTTAAACAACTGGACAAACAAGCGTGTGCGCTATTGGCGGAGATTATTCCGGATGCCAGCGTAACTTTTAATGTGAATAAACTCCGTCTGGAAATTTCAGTACCGCAAATTGCTATAAAAAGTAACGCTCGTGGTTATGTCCCCCCTGAACGTTGGGATGAAGGGATCAACGCGCTATTACTGGGATATTCATTTAGCGGGGCTAACAGTATTCATAGCAGCGCAGACAGTGATTCTGGCGACAGTTATTTTCTGAATTTAAACAGTGGCGTTAATTTAGGCCCATGGAGATTGCGCAACAATTCAACATGGAGTCGCAGTAGTGGCCAAACCGCAGAATGGAAGAATCTCATCAGCTATTTGCAGCGGGCGGTTATTCCACTAAAAGGCGAACTGACCGTAGGTGATGATTATACTGCAGGCGATTTTTTCGATAGTGTCAGCTTTCGTGGTGTGCAGCTGGCGTCAGATGACAACATGCTGCCAGACAGCCTGAAAGGGTTTGCGCCTGTGGTGCGTGGTATCGCCAAAAGCAATGCCCAGATAACGATTAAGCAAAATGGTTACACCATTTACCAAACTTATGTATCGCCTGGTGCTTTTGAAATTAGTGATCTCTATTCCACGTCGTCGAGCGGTGATTTGTTAGTTGAAATCAAAGAAGCGGACGGCAGCGTCAATAGCTACAGCGTACCGTTTTCCAGCGTGCCATTACTCCAGCGTCAGGGGCGAATCAAATACGCGGTGACACTGGCGAAATACAGAACCAATAGTAATGAACAGCAGGAGAGCAAATTTGCCCAGGCCACGTTGCAGTGGGGCGGACCGTGGGGAACGACATGGTATGGTGGTGGACAATATGCTGAATATTACCGTGCCGCCATGTTTGGTCTGGGATTTAACCTTGGCGATTTCGGAGCAATTTCGTTCGATGCGACCCAGGCGAAGAGTACGCTGGCAGACCAAAGCGAACATAAAGGTCAGTCATATCGTTTTCTGTATGCCAAAACGCTCAACCAATTGGGCACTAATTTTCAATTGATGGGCTATCGCTATTCGACGTCGGGTTTCTACACCCTTTCCGACACCATGTATAAACATATGGATGGCTACGAATTTAATGACGGTGATGATGAAGATACGCCGATGTGGTCGCGTTATTACAATTTGTTTTACACCAAACGTGGCAAACTGCAGGTCAATATCTCCCAGCAATTAGGCGAGTACGGTTCGTTTTATTTAAGTGGTAGCCAGCAAACTTACTGGCATACCGATCAACAGGATCGGCTATTACAGTTTGGCTACAACACGCAAATTAAAGATCTCTCGCTGGGGGGGTCCTGGAACTACAGTAAGTCCCGTGGTCAACCTGATGCTGATCAGGTGTTTGCACTAAATTTTTCCCTGCCGCTCAATCTGTTGCTCCCCAGAAGTAATGATAGCTATACCAGGAAAAAAAATTACGCCTGGATGACCTCTAACACCAGTATCGATAACGAAGGGCACATTACACAAAACCTGGGTTTAACGGAGACACTACTCGATGACGGTAACCTGAGCTACAGCGTGCAACAGGGATATAACAGCGAGGGGAAAACGGCTAATGGTAGCGCCAGCATGGACTACAAAGGGGCGTTTGCAGATGCCCGAGTGGGCTACAACTACAGCGATAACGGCAGTCAACAACAACTGAACTACGCTCTTTCAGGCAGTTTAGTTGCCCATTCACAGGGCATTACCCTGGGGCAATCGCTGGGGGAAACTAACGTTCTGATTGCAGCACCAGGCGCAGAGAATACTCGTGTGGCGAACAGCACCGGGCTGAAAACTGACTGGCGCGGATATACCGTTGTTCCTTATGCCACTTCTTATCGGGAAAATCGAATCGCACTTGATGCGGCGTCGTTAAAACGTAACGTGGATCTTGAAAATGCAGTAGTCAACGTGGTTCCCACCAAAGGGGCGTTGGTTCTGGCGGAGTTCAATGCCCATGCGGGTGCAAGGGTATTAATGAAAACATCAAAGCAGGGTATACCGCTGCGTTTTGGCGCGATAGCGACGCTGGACGGCGTACAGGCTAATAGCGGCATAATTGATGATGATGGCTCGCTCTATATGGCGGGTTTACCGGCGAAGGGAACAATAAGCGTGCGCTGGGGCGAAGCTCCCGATCAAATTTGTCATATCAATTACGAGCTTACCGAACAACAAATTAACTCTGCGATTACGCGAATGGATGCCATATGCAGATAATCTTTGGAGAAAAATGCGTGTCATTACTACGACTATTTTTTGCCGCCGTCTTAATGCTATGGTGCGCTCAAACCGCTGCTTATAGCGGGCAGTGTCATACTACTCAGGGGAATCCGTATATTGGCGTCAATTTTGGCGTTAAAACCCTGGAGGAAGAAGCAAATACGGCAGGGGTAGTTAAAGACAAATTTTATCAGTGGAACGAATCGAATGATTATTATGTTTCCTGTGATTGCGATAAAGACAATGTCAGAAGTGGCCGATGGGCATTCGCCGCGGATTCACCGTTAGTCTATTTAGGCGACAACTGGTACAAAATTAATGACTATCTTGCCGCCAAAGTTTTATTGCAGGTTAAAGGCAGTTCTCCTACTGCGGTTCCTTTCGAAAACGTGGGCACAGGGGGGGATACCCGATGGCATATTTGCGACCCTGGCGGTCAACGTTTAGGTGGGCAGGGGGCAAGCGGTAATAGCGGTAGCTTTTCCCTGAAAATATTGCAGCCGTTCGTTGGCTCGGTCGTCATTCCTCCTATGGCGCTGGCGCGATTATATGAATGCTACAACATACCCGCAGGTGATTCCTGCACGACTACAGGTACACCGGTTTTAGTGTATTACCTGTCTGGTACGATCAATTCACTTGGCTCATGTTCCGTCAATGCCGGAGAGACAATTGAAGTTGATTTAGGTGATGTCTTCGCTGCCAATTTCCGTGTTGTAGGGCATAAACCTCTTGGGGCCAGAACAGCAGAACTTGCAATTCCAGTCAGGTGTAACACGGGAAACGCGGGATTAGTTAATGTCAACCTGAGTCTGACGGCAACCACAGACCCCAGCTATCCCCAGGCGATTAAGACGTCACGTCCTGGCGTGGGCGTGGTGGTGACCGATAGCCAGAACAACATTATTTCCCCTGCTGGTGGAACATTACCGCTCTCTATTCCTGATGATGCAGACAGTATCGCGCGAATGAATGTCTATCCAGTCAGCACGACAGGTGTACCACCAGAAACCGGGCGATTTGAAGCCACGGCAACGGTGAGAATAAATTTTGATTAACGCGTGAACGTATGAAGAAAAAAACGATATTTCAGTGCGTTATCTTGTTCTTTAGCATTCTTAACATCCATGTCGGGATGGCTGGGCCTGAACAAGTTAGTATGCATATTTATGGGAATGTGGTCGATCAGGGCTGTGATGTCGCCACCAAAAGTGCATTACAAAATATTCATATTGGTGATTTTAATATCAGTGATTTTCAGGCCGCGAATACCGTAAGCACTGCTGCTGATTTGAATATCGATATCACCGGTTGTGCCGCTGGTATTACTGGCGCGGACGTCCTTTTTAGCGGCGAGGCTGACACCCTTGCGCCGACACTGCTCAAACTAACTGACACAGGCGGAAGCGGTGGTATGGCAACGGGGATTGCCGTGCAAATTCTTGATGCGCAAAGTCAGCAAGAAATCCCGCTCAATCAGGTCCAGCCTCTTACGCCCTTAAAAGCCGGGGATAACACACTCAAATATCAACTTCGTTATAAGTCCACAAAGGCGGGAGCAACGGGCGGTAATGCGACGGCGGTTCTCTATTTTGATCTGGTTTACCAGTGAAGGAGTGATGTTGAAACGGATAATCTGGATTCTGTTCTTATTGGGATTAACGTGGGGCTGTGAGCTATTTGCCCATGATGGCACGGTCAACATTAGCGGATCGTTTCGCCGTAATACATGCGTGCTGGCACAGGATAGCAAGCAAATCAATGTGCAGTTAGGCGATGTCTCGCTGACACGTTTTTCTCATGGGAATTATGGCCCGGAGAAATCTTTCATCATTAATTTGCAGGATTGCGGAACAGATGTCAGCACGGTTGACGTCACCTTTTCAGGAACCCCCGACGGAGTGCAGAGCGAAATGTTGTCCATTGAAAGTGGTACGGATGCAGCCAGCGGGCTGGCAATTGCGATTCTGGATGATGCGAAGATATTGATTCCGCTTAACCAGGCGAGTAAAGACTACAGCCTACATAGCGGTAAGGTGCCATTAACTTTTTATGCGCAATTGCGACCTGTCAATAGCGATGTGCAGTCGGGTAAAGTGAATGCCAGCGCGACATTTGTACTTCATTATGATTAATACGTGGAACAGATTGGCGCTCTTGATTTTCGCCGTTTTATCGCTGCTGGTGGCGGGTGAATTGCAGGCAGGAGTGGTGGTCGGCGGAACGCGATTTATCTTTCCGGCAGACAGAGAATCGATATCTATTTTACTGACTAATACCAGTCAGGAATCCTGGCTTATTAACAGTAAAATCAACCGCCCAACGCGTTGGGCCGGGGGGGAAGCGTCGACAGTGCCAGCACCATTACTGGCCGCTCCGCCACTTATTCTCCTGAAGCCCGGTACGACAGGCACGTTGCGCTTGCTGAGAACGGAAAGCGACATCTTGCCTGTTGATCGCGAAACGCTATTTGAGTTAAGCATTGCCAGCGTGCCATCCGGCAAAGTTGAAAATCAGAGCGTAAAAGTGGCGATGCGCTCGGTATTTAAACTGTTCTGGCGACCCGAAGGTTTGCCGGGCGACCCGCTGGAAGCTTATCAACAATTACGCTGGACACGGAATTCGCAGGGTGTACAACTCACTAACCCAACGCCTTATTACATTAACCTGATTCAGGTGAGTGTAAATGGTAAAGCGTTAAGTAATGTGGGAGTTGTGCCGCCTAAAAGCCAGCGTCAGACAAGCTGGTGTCAGGCAATCGCACCGTGTCATGTCGCCTGGCGGGCGATAAATGATTACGGCGGGTTGAGTGCAAAGAAGGAGCAAAATCTGCCCTGAAACAGGTTCGGAAAACGTTTGCGTTTTTTTTGCCGCAGGTCAATTCCCTTTTGGTCCGAACTCGCACATAATACGCCCCCGGTTTGCACACCGGGAATCCAGGAGAGTTCATGTACTACCCCTTCGTTCGTAAAGCCCTTTTCCAGCTCGATCCAGAGCGCGCTCATGAGTTTACTTTTCAGCAATTACGCCGTATTACAGGAACGCCGTTTGAAGCACTGGTGCGGCAGAAAGTGCCTGCGAAACCTGTTAACTGCATGGGCCTGACGTTTAAAAATCCGCTTGGTCTGGCAGCCGGTCTTGATAAAGACGGGGAGTGCATTGACGCGTTAGGCGCGATGGGATTTGGATCGATCGAGATCGGTACCGTCACGCCACGTCCACAGCCAGGTAATGACAAGCCGCGTCTCTTTCGTCTGGTAGATGCCGAAGGTTTGATCAACCGTATGGGCTTTAATAATCTTGGCGTTGATAACCTCGTAGAGAACGTAAAAAAGGCCCATTATGACGGCGTCCTGGGTATTAACATCGGCAAAAATAAAGATACGCCAGTGGAGCAGGGCAAAGATGACTATCTGATTTGTATGGAAAAAATCTATGCCTATGCGGGATATATCGCCATCAATATTTCATCGCCGAATACCCCAGGATTACGCACGCTGCAATATGGTGAAGCGCTGGATGATCTCTTAACCGCGATTAAAAATAAGCAAAATGATTTGCAAGCGATGCACCATAAATATGTGCCGATCGCAGTGAAGATCGCGCCGGATCTTTCTGAAGAAGAATTGATCCAGGTTGCCGATAGTTTAGTTCGCCATAATATTGATGGCGTTATTGCAACCAATACCACACTCGATCGTTCTCTTGTTCAGGGAATGAAAAATTGCGATCAAACCGGTGGCTTAAGTGGTCGTCCGCTTCAGTTAAAAAGCACCGAAATTATTCGCCGCTTGTCACTGGAATTAAACGGTCGCTTACCGATCATCGGTGTTGGCGGCATCGACTCGGTTATCGCTGCGCGTGAAAAGATTGCTGCGGGTGCCTCACTGGTGCAAATTTATTCTGGTTTTATTTTTAAAGGTCCGCCGCTGATTAAAGAAATCGTTACCCATATCTAATTATTTCTTCGAATTCCTCTTTATAAGATAATCAGGGCTTTATTTTCAGCCCTGGTTGTTTTATATTCATCTCTGTTGCTTATTTAGACATTTTGTACTTTTATTGTTGAGGTTATTAAGCGAAGCGACAATGGATTGTGTTGCTGCGGTTTTATAGGGTAGGGGAGAGGCAGATGCGAATTAAACCAGACGATAACTGGCGTTGGTATTACGATGAAGAGCACGATCGAATGATGCTCGATTTAGCCAATGGTATGCTATTTCGCTCACGTTTTGCGCGCAAGATGTTGACTCCAGATGCCTTTTCTCCCGCAGGCTTTTGCG
Organism: Escherichia sp. AM3; assembly: GCF_032029835.1. Lineage (NCBI taxonomy): Bacteria > Pseudomonadati > Pseudomonadota > Gammaproteobacteria > Enterobacterales > Enterobacteriaceae > Escherichia > Escherichia sp. AM3. Next base: position 40,633 of record NZ_JAVUPQ010000012.1, read on the forward strand.
TTGACGACGCCGCGCTCTATTTCTCTTTTGAAGAAAAGTGCCGCGATTTTAATTTATCTAAAGAACAAAAAGCCGAACTGGTGCTGAATGCACTGGTAGCAATTCGCTATCTCAAACCGCAAATGCCGAAAAGCTGGCATTTTGTTTCCCATGGTGAAATGTGGGTGCCCATGCCGGGCGATGCGGCCTGCGTTTGGTTGAGCGATACTCACGAGCAGGTCAATTTGCTGGTCGTTGAATCTGGCGAAAATGCCGCACTATGCCTGCTGGCACAACCCTGCGTTGTTATTGCGGGTCGCGCGATGCAGTTGGGCGACGCCATTAAAATCATGAACGACAGGCTGAAACCGCAGGTTAATGTTGACAGCTTCAGCTTCGAACAGGCAGTCTAACGCGCCAACTTAAGTGCAGTCTTCGGTACACAGCTACAGCAAAGAATGGTGCCATCATCGCCCATTGCTGATTTTTTCAGCGGCGTGACTTCGCCTTCTAAAAGCTGAACACGGCAACTTCCACAAATGCCCGCGCGGCAAGAATAAGGGATACGAATTCCCTGATTTTCTAATTGCTCCAGCAACACCTGTTGGTTATTTCCACGAAATGCCTGTCCCTGCCAGTCAATATCTACATTTGCGTCCGGTTGTTGCGTGATGTTGGCGGTATCATCAGCGGCAGCTGCGCCGTAAATTTTTGCCGGAGCCGTTGCCAGAATTTCCACCTCATCGCCAACGCGAATCACGCCGCTATTACGGGCAATTAAATTCTGACCAAAATCGACATCGCCGTTATCCTGGGCAGTGCGGAAAGATTGCAATGTTTTTAATGGTTCGCCTGCCGGATGTTTTTGCCCTTTTTCTGGGCTGACGGTGGTGAAAATACAGCGGCTACAAGGTTTAACCACATCAAACACCACATCACCAATGCGAATCACTTTCCAGCGATCTTCTTCCCAGGCTGACGCGCCGGAAACCACCAGATTGGGGCGGAATTGCTCCATTTTTACACTGGCCGGACAACGTTGTTGGAGATCACGTAACGAGGCTTCGTTAGCAAGAAGGTAAGGATAGCCATCAGCAAATGACAGAGGTACAGTGTTGTGGCGTTTCACGCGCCGGGTCATTTGTGGCCCCACCCAGCGTAATTGCACTTCGCGGGAGAAAAATCCACTTAGCCATTTGTTGATCGCGTCTGGCGCAATTCGCGCGGTAAAATGTGTGCCCCAAACTTCGGTTGGTGCGTCTTGTGTGGCGAAATCAGCAAAACGAACATATGCGCTACTGCCATCTGGTGCGGTGAGATGCAAGCCATCATGCACAGGTGAAGGAGTAAACCGTACCATCTGGGGAAACTGGCGAGCGGTAATAAACGTACCGTCAGGTTCCGTGATCATAAAGATGCGATCGAAGGCCAGACCACTGACATCTGCCAGAGCATGTGTAAGACCAATGCCGCGCATCGATTTAACAGGATGAATAAAAAGCCGGATTAATGTCGCCACGGTGCGGTCCTCAAATGAAAATAAGCCCTCAACTTTATGACATGACGCGCTTATTAGCTATAATGCGCAACAATTTTCTTAGCGCCTGTCCCATTAGGCTATTTTATTTGTCAGTTTGGCCCTGGGTTATGCTCGAAATCCTCACGTACTTGTGTACGCTCCGGTTTCTCCGCGCTGTCCATGTCCAGACTGACTGCAACAATTACGCCTACTGCGGTAGGCTCTTAGAGTAAAAGTGACGATATGAATTCTCTGTTTGCCAGTACGGCCCGTGGGCTGGAAGAGCTGTTAAAAACTGAACTGGAAAACCTGGGGGCCGTTGAATGCCAGGTGGTTCAGGGTGGGGTCCATTTCAAGGGCGACACACGGCTTGTTTACCAGAGCCTGATGTGGAGCCGCCTGGCCTCGCGTATTATGTTGCCGCTGGGCGAGTGTAAGGTTTACAGCGATTTAGACCTCTATCTCGGTGTTCAGGCGATCAACTGGACAGAGATGTTTAATCCTGGCGCGACCTTCGCTGTCCACTTCAGTGGTTTGAATGACACCATCCGCAACAGTCAGTACGGCGCGATGAAAGTGAAAGACGCGATCGTCGATGCTTTCACGCGGAAAAATCTGCCGCGTCCAAATGTTGATCGCGATGCGCCGGATATCCGCGTTAACGTCTGGCTGCATAAAGAAACCGCCAGTATCGCTCTTGATCTGAGTGGTGATGGTTTACATCTGCGTGGCTATCGCGATCGTGCTGGTATTGCGCCGATCAAAGAAACCCTGGCAGCCGCTATTGTGATGCGATCCGGCTGGCAGCCAGGAACACCGCTGCTCGATCCGATGTGTGGTTCCGGTACGTTGCTGATTGAAGCAGCGATGCTGGCGACCGATCGCGCACCAGGCTTGCACCGTGGGCGTTGGGGCTTTAGCGGCTGGGCGCAGCATGATGAAGCTATCTGGCAGGAAGTGAAAGCGGAAGCGCAAACTCGCGCCCGTAAAGGCCTGGCTGAGTATAGCTCTCATTTTTACGGTTCGGACAGCGACGCACGGGTGATTCAACGTGCACGCACTAACGCCCGTCTTGCGGGGATTGGTGAACTGATCACCTTTGAGGTGAAAGATGTCGCGCAACTGACCAATCCGCTGCCGAAAGGGCCGTACGGCACAGTGTTGAGCAACCCGCCATACGGGGAACGTCTGGACAGCGAACCGGCGCTGATTGCGCTGCATAGCCTGCTGGGTCGGATCATGAAAAACCAGTTTGGTGGCTGGAATCTCTCTTTGTTTAGTGCCTCGCCGGATCTGCTAAGCTGCTTGCAGCTGCGTGCAGACAAACAGTACAAGGCGAAAAACGGCCCGCTGGACTGCGTACAGAAAAATTACCACGTTGCCGAAAGCACTCCAGACAGCAAACCGGCGATGGTAGCGGAAGACTACACCAACCGCCTGCGTAAGAACCTCAAAAAATTCGAGAAGTGGGCTCGCCAGGAAGGGATTGAATGTTACCGCCTGTATGACGCCGATCTGCCAGAATATAACGTTGCCGTTGACCGTTATGCCGACTGGGTGGTGGTGCAGGAGTATGCGCCGCCAAAAACTATTGATGCTCACAAAGCGCGTCAGCGTCTGTTCGATATTATCGCTGCAACCATTTCGGTACTGGGGATTGCGCCAAACAAACTGGTGCTGAAAACCCGTGAACGCCAGAAGGGCAAAAACCAATACCAGAAACTGGGCGAGAAGGGCGAGTTTCTTGAAGTTACCGAATATAACGCTCACTTGTGGGTGAACCTGACGGATTATCTCGATACTGGTCTGTTCCTCGATCACCGCATCGCCCGTCGTATGCTCGGTCAGATGAGCAAAGGCAAAGATTTCCTCAACCTGTTCTCTTATACCGGCAGCGCCACCGTGCATGCGGGATTAGGCGGTGCACGCAGCACCACCACCGTGGATATGTCGCGTACTTATCTGGAATGGGCAGAACGCAACCTGCGTCTGAATGGCCTGACCGGGCGTGCGCATCGCCTGATTCAGGCCGATTGCCTGGCGTGGCTGCGTGAGGCAAATGAACAGTTCGATCTGATCTTTATCGATCCGCCAACCTTCTCTAACTCAAAACGAATGGAAGATGCGTTTGATGTTCAGCGCGATCATCTGGCGCTGATGAAAGATTTGAAACGTCTGCTGCGTGCAGGTGGGACGATCATGTTCTCGAACAACAAACGTGGCTTCCGTATGGATCTCGACGGCCTGGCAAAACTGGGACTGAAAGCACAAGAAATTACGCAAAAAACGCTCTCCCAGGATTTCGCCCGTAACCGCCAGATCCACAACTGCTGGCTGATTACCGCAGCCTGAAAGGAATAGTAATGTCATTAATCAGTATGCATGGCGCATGGCTGTCGTTCAGCGACGCGCCGCTTCTCGATAACGCAGAACTGCATATCGAAGATAACGAACGTGTTTGTCTGGTGGGCCGCAACGGCGCAGGCAAATCGACGTTAATGAAAATCCTCAACCGTGAACAAGGGCTGGATGACGGTCGCATTATTTACGAGCAAGATTTGATTGTAGCGCGTCTGCAACAGGATCCGCCGCGTAACGTTGAGGGTAGCGTTTATGATTTCGTTGCCGAAGGCATTGAAGAACAAGCGGAATATCTGAAACGCTATCACGATATTTCGCGCCTGGTGATGAACGACCCGAGCGAGAAAAATCTCAACGAACTGGCGAAGGTTCAGGAACAGCTGGATCACCACAACCTGTGGCAGCTGGAAAACCGCATCAACGAAGTGCTGGCGCAACTGGGGTTAGATCCTAACGTTGCGCTGTCGTCGCTTTCCGGCGGCTGGTTGCGTAAAGCGGCATTAGGACGCGCGCTGGTGAGTAATCCGCGCGTGCTGTTGCTTGATGAACCGACAAACCACCTGGATATTGAAACCATCGACTGGCTGGAAGGGTTTTTGAAAACTTTCAACGGGACGATTATTTTCATCTCCCACGACCGTTCGTTTATCCGCAATATGGCGACGCGCATTGTTGATCTCGATCGCGGCAAGCTGGTGACCTATCCAGGGAATTACGACCAGTACCTGCTGGAAAAAGAAGAAGCCCTGCGCGTGGAAGAATTACAAAATGCCGAGTTCGATCGCAAACTGGCGCAGGAAGAGGTGTGGATCCGCCAGGGGATCAAAGCACGCCGTACCCGTAATGAAGGCCGCGTACGCGCCCTGAAAGCGATGCGTCGCGAACGTGGTGAACGTCGCGAAGTGATGGGTACCGCAAAGATGCAGGTGGAAGAGGCCAGCCGCTCCGGTAAAATCGTTTTCGAAATGGAAGACGTTTGCTACCAGGTTAACGGTAAGCAACTGGTGAAAGATTTTTCTGCCCAGGTTCTACGTGGCGACAAAATTGCCCTGATTGGTCCGAATGGGTGCGGCAAAACCACGCTGCTAAAACTGATGCTCGGTCAGCTTCAAGCGGACAGCGGGCGTATTCACGTTGGCACCAAACTGGAAGTGGCTTATTTCGATCAGCACCGCGCGGAACTGGATCCCGATAAAACGGTGATGGATAACCTTGCCGAAGGTAAGCAAGAGGTGATGGTTAACGGCAAGCCACGCCACGTATTGGGCTATTTGCAGGACTTTCTGTTCCATCCGAAACGGGCGATGACGCCGGTACGTGCGCTTTCTGGCGGTGAGCGGAACCGCTTGCTGCTGGCGCGTTTGTTCCTCAAACCAAGCAACTTATTGATTCTTGACGAACCGACCAACGATCTTGATGTCGAAACGCTGGAACTGCTGGAAGAACTGATCGACAGCTATCAGGGCACGGTATTGCTGGTTAGCCACGATCGTCAGTTTGTCGATAACACCGTTACAGAATGTTGGATCTTCGAAGGCGGCGGTAAAATTGGTCGTTATGTCGGCGGTTATCATGATGCCCGTGGTCAGCAAGAGCAGTATGTGGCGCTCAAACAGCCTGCGGTGAAAAAAACCGAAGAAGCCGCCGCGGCAAAAGCAGAAACTGTAAAACGCAGCAGTAGCAAACTAAGCTATAAATTGCAGCGCGAACTGGAGCAGCTACCGCAATTGCTCGAAGATCTGGAGGCGAAGCTGGAAGCCCTACAGACGCAAGTGGCGGATGCTTCCTTCTTCAGTCAGCCGCATGAGCAGACGCAAAAAGTGCTTGCTGATATGGCTGCTGCAGAGCAGGAGCTGGAGCAAGCCTTTGAACGCTGGGAGTATCTTGAAGCGTTAAAAAATGGTGGCTGATCGCAAAATAGTCGATTTAAACAGAGACAGCTGACAACGGTAAAATTGCCTGATGAACTGGGTTTATCAGGCATGAAAACCAACACTTTGTTAGTCATCTGTAAAATAGCGCATCATTAAGGAGTACCAATGTGCGAACATCATCATGCCGCGAAGCACATCCTGTGCTCGCAGTGTGACATGCTGGTGGCGTTACCGCGCCTTGAGCATGGTCAGAAAGCGGCATGTCCCCGGTGTGGCACAACGTTAACCGTGGCGTGGGATGCCCCTCGGCAGCGTCCCACCGCCTATGCGTTGGCTGCACTGTTCATGCTGTTGCTGTCCAACTTGTTTCCTTTTGTGAATATGAACGTTGCAGGAGTTACCAGTGAAATTACATTACTGGAAATTCCCGGCGTGCTTTTTTCTGAGGACTACGCCAGCCTCGGCACCTTTTTCCTGTTGTTTGTGCAACTGGTTCCCGCGTTTTGTCTGATAACCATTCTGTTACTGGTGAATCGCGCGGAATTACCGGTCCGTTTAAAAGAGCAACTGGCACGGGTGCTTTTTCAACTCAAAACCTGGGGAATGGCGGAGATTTTCCTCGCTGGTGTGCTGGTCAGTTTCGTTAAACTGATGGCTTACGGCAGCATTGGGGTAGGCAGCAGCTTTCTCCCCTGGTGTTTATTTTGTGTCCTGCAACTGCGCGCTTTTCAGTGCGTTGATCGTCGCTGGTTATGGGACGACATCGCCCCGATGCCAGAACTGCGCCAGCCGCTAAAACCAGGCGTCACGGGGATACGTCAGGGGCTGCGTTCGTGCTCCTGTTGTACGGCAATCCTTCCTGCTGATGAACCCGTGTGCCCGCGTTGTAGTACCAAAGGGTACGTTCGGCGTAGAAACAGCCTGCAGTGGACACTCGCGCTGCTTGTAACGTCCATCATGCTGTATCTTCCGGCTAATATTTTGCCCATCATGGTGACGGATTTATTAGGCTCGAAGATGCCGTCGACGATTCTCGCTGGGGTCATTCTGTTATGGAGCGAAGGCTCTTATCCCGTCGCTGCGGTGATCTTTCTGGCCAGTATTATGGTGCCAACGTTAAAGATGATCGCCATCGCGTGGCTGTGTTGGGATGCTAAAGGGCATGGCAAGCGCGACAGTGAAAGAATGCATTTGATTTATGAAGTTGTTGAGTTTGTAGGCCGCTGGTCGATGATTGACGTTTTCGTTATCGCGGTGCTCTCGGCGCTGGTGCGTATGGGAGGTTTAATGAGTATTTATCCGGCAATGGGTGCATTAATGTTTGCTTTAGTCGTCATAATGACAATGTTTTCTGCTATGACGTTTGACCCGCGTTTGTCGTGGGATCGTCAACCTGAATCAGAGCATGAGGAGTCCTGACAGTATGGAATCTAATAATGGGGAAGCCAAAATCCAGAAAGTGAAGAACTGGTCTCCCGTGTGGATATTTCCTATCGTCACGGCGCTCATTGGGGCCTGGGTTCTTTTTTATCATTACAGCCATCAGGGACCGGAAGTGACCCTGATCACCGCGAATGCGGAAGGAATTGAAGGTGGCAAAACCACCATTAAAAGCCGTAGCGTTGACGTCGGCGTGGTTGAAAGCGCCACACTGGCTGATGATTTGACGCACGTTGAAATCAAAGCGCGGCTGAATTCCGGTATGGAAAAATTGCTGCATAAAGACACCGTCTTTTGGGTGGTGAAACCGCAGATTGGTCGCGAAGGGATTAGCGGCCTGGGAACGCTGCTGTCTGGAGTTTATATCGAACTGCAGCCAGGCGCGAAAGGCAGCAAAATGGATAAATACGATTTGCTGGACTCGCCACCGTTGGCCCCGCCTGATGCGAAAGGTATCCGTGTGATTCTCGATAGCAAAAAAGCCGGGCAGCTCTCGCCAGGAGATCCGGTGCTGTTCCGTGGCTATCGGGTAGGTTCGGTTGAAACCAGCACCTTCGATACACAAAAACGCAATATCAGCTATCAACTGTTCATCAATGCACCTTATGACCGACTGGTGACCAACAATGTTCGCTTCTGGAAAGATAGTGGCATTGCGGTTGATCTGACGTCAGCAGGGATGCGTGTGGAGATGGGCTCATTGACAACGCTGCTGAGTGGCGGTGTCAGCTTTGATGTGCCGGAAGGTCTGGATTTAGGGCAGCCAGTGGCACCGAAAACAGCTTTCGTTTTGTATGATGATCAGAAGAGCATTCAGGATTCGTTGTACACCGATCACATTGATTATCTGATGTTCTTTAAAGATTCGGTACGCGGTCTGCAACCGGGAGCTCCGGTAGAGTTCCGGGGTATTCGCCTGGGTACCGTAAGCAAAGTGCCATTCTTTGCGCCGAATATGCGTCAGACATTTAACGATGATTACCGTATTCCGGTACTGATTCGTATCGAGCCAGAGCGGCTGAAAATGCAGCTTGGCGAAAATGCGGATGTTGTTGAGCACCTTGGCGAATTGTTGAAACGTGGTTTACGCGGATCGCTGAAAACCGGAAACCTGGTCACTGGTGCACTGTATGTTGATCTCGATTTCTATCCAAATACGCCTGCAATAACCGGTATTCGTGAATTTAATGGTTATCAGATTATCCCGACCGTTAGCGGCGGCCTGGCGCAAATCCAGCAACGACTGATGGAAGCGTTGGATAAGATCAACAAACTGCCATTGAATCCGATGATTGAACAGGCAACCAGTACGCTTTCTGAAAGTCAGCGCACAATGAAAAACCTGCAAACGACGCTGGATAGCATGAACAAGATCCTCGCTAGCCAGTCGATGCAGCAGTTGCCGACGGATATGCAGTCAACGTTGCGTGAATTGAATCGCAGCATGCAGGGCTTCCAGCCTGGCTCCGCAGCCTACAACAAGATGGTGGCGGATATGCAGCGCCTTGATCAGGTGTTGCGAGAACTGCAACCGGTGCTGAAAACGCTCAATGAGAAGAGTAACGCGCTGGTATTTGAAGCGAAGGACAAAAAAGATCCAGAGCCGAAGAGGGCGAAACAATGAAAAAGTGGCTAGTGACGATTGCAGCACTGTGGCTGGCCGGATGCAGCTCCGGCGAAATTAATAAAAACTATTACCAGTTACCTGTGGTGCAGAGCGGTACACAAAGTACCGCCAGCCAGGGCAATCGTCTGTTATGGGTAGAGCAGGTCACTGTTCCTGACTATCTGGCGGGGAATGGTGTGGTTTATCAAACCAGTGATGTGAAGTATGTGATTGCCAACAACAACTTGTGGGCCAGCCCGTTGGATCAACAGTTGCGCAACACCCTGGTTGCCAACCTGAGTACGCAACTGCCCGGCTGGGTGGTTGCCTCCCAGCCTCTGGGAAGCGCCCAGGACACGCTCAATGTTACCGTAACGGAGTTTAACGGTCGCTATGATGGCAAGGTCATTGTCAGTGGTGAGTGGCTGTTGAACCACCAGGGACAACTGATCAAACGTCCGTTCCGTCTGGAAGGAGTGCAAACTCAGGATGGTTACGATGAGATGGTTAAAGTGCTGGCCGGTGTCTGGAGTCAGGAAGCCGCTTCTATTGCACAAGAGATAAAGCGTCTACCTTAATTATAAAGATTTGTAAATATAACCGTCTCCGGTATGTTGCCTGAGGCGGTTTTTTTGTCTCTAACGTGCGGAAAAATTTGTTCCTCTTCACATTTTTTGTACAACCGACATGCCCGTGTAGCTCACAAATATGACAGTGGCGTGAATTTTGCGCATTGACGGCAGTTATGATTCGCGGTATTGCTTAACTGTGATTGCACATTTAGTAATCACTGTTTTCTTTTCCACCAGAAACCAGTATGAGGGAAACGAGGCATGAAGAGACAAAAACGAGATCGCCTGGAACGGGCACATCAACGTGGTTATCAGGCCGGCATCGCCGGACACTCAAAAGAAATGTGTCCCTATCAGACGCTGAATCAAAGGTCACAATGGCTGGGAGGCTGGCGAGAAGCCATGGCGGACAGGGTAGTAATGGCCTGATTCTGTCTCTTTAAAAAGAAACCTCCGCATTGCGGAGGTTTCGCCTTTTGATACTCTGTCTGATTATAATCAGAAGGCAGACGTATCCTGGAACAGACCGACTTTCAGGTCGCTGGCGGTATAGATCAGACGACCATCAACCAGCACTTCGCCATCCGCCAGGCCCATAATCAGACGACGGTTAACAATGCGTTTAAAGTGAATACGGTAGGTCACTTTTTTCGCTGTCGGCAGTACCTGACCAGTGAATTTCACTTCGCCAACGCCCAGCGCGCGGCCTTTACCTTCGCCGCCCAGCCAGCCGAGGTAGAACCCTACCAGCTGCCACATTGCGTCCAGGCCCAGGCATCCCGGCATAACCGGATCGCCAATAAAGTGGCATCCGAAGAACCACAGATCCGGATTGATATCCAGTTCTGCTTCAACATACCCTTTGTCGAATTTACCACCCGTTTCGGTCATTTTGACCACACGGTCCATCATCAGCATGTTCGGTGCTGGCAATTGCGGGCCTTTAGCGCCAAACAGTTCACCGCGACCAGAGGCAAGAAGGTCTTCTTTTGTATAGGATTCGCGTTTATCTACCATGTTCTCTGTAAGCCTTATTTTATTGAAGCACGCAGGATAGCTAACACGTGTACGCTGAACAAGTCCGATCAGTTCGGAATAAACCAGTTCAGCCAACGTAATGGCCATGGAAAACGGTGACGTCCTTCCTGTTGCGATGCTTGCGCGATACGTTCCTGGATGGTTTGCATCAGCGTCGTTTGGCCTTCGCCATCCCACACCAGATTTAATAATAACGGCAGTGCGTCAGTCACATCGTCTACTGCCCAGATGGTGAATTTGCCTTCTTCTACCGCTTTCACCAGTTCACTGTGAAGACTTAAATGGCGAACGTTAGCTGTGGGGATAATGACACCTTGTTTCCCGGTTAACTCACGTTGCTGGCAAATAGCAAAGAAGCCTTCGATTTTCTCATTTAAACCACCGACCGGCTGGGCGCGACCGAACTGATCGACTGAACCTGTGATAGCGATACTCTGATTCACCGGCACATCGGCGAGGGCGCTTATCAGGGCGCAGAGTTCAGCCATCGAGGCACTATCTCCATCAACTTCACTGTATGACTGCTCAAATGTCAGCGATGCTGAGAAGGGGATCTGTTGCTCAAGCTGTAGTTCCGACATCAGGAACGCTTGCATGATCATCATCCCTTTCGCATGGATATTGCCGCCAAGCTCCGCTTTGCGTTCGATGTCGGTGAATTCACCATCGCCAATATGCACAACGCAGCTAATGCGAGAAGGTTCGCCAAAAGCGCGTGGATGACCCGGAAATTCAATGACCGAAAGGGCGTTAATTTGCCCGATGCGTTCGCCTTCGGTTTCAATCAGGATTTGCTCCTGAAGGATCTCATCCTGCATACGTTCAGCGAGGAAACCTTCGCGCCATTCACGCTGCTGCAGCATTAAGTTTAGCTGCTCGCCGGAGAAGGTGTCGCCATCACACAGGGAGGCGACCTCTTTACACTGGCGGAGGATCCACTGCGGGCTAAGCGGAAGTGTTTCTTGTTCACCGGTGTAGCGTGCTGCTTCGCGGATAAGTATCGGCCAGGCATCCGCTCCCGGTGCAGGTAAGTGATTATGTCTGGCGGTAAATGTCACCCAGCGACACCACTGGGTTACTGACTCCGCATCGACAATCTGCAGAGTATCTTCAAATTCGCTATAAATAGCCTGCTCTGAAAGCTCTGGCTCCATCTCCTGGAAATCAGCCAATGATTCGCGTTCGCCTACCAGAATGACTTTCAGCTTCAATGGCATCGAAGGCACAGAGACGGGGAGAGGGCGCGACTCATCAAACGCAACCCAGTCAAAACGCTCGCGGTTAACGATATTTTTCAGCCGCATCCACAGCAGAGGTTGCGCCAGCAGTGTACGCAAAGAGATGATGAGAATACCGCCATTTGCCTGATGCACCAGACCAGGCTGCAGGGTAATGTCGCCATTAAACTGGCGCAGGCAGCCAAAGAGTTGCTCCGCTTCTACCCAGTCGGCAGCGACAACTTGCGTTAAAGTCGCAAAATTATCATCTGCACTCACTGCGTGACGTAAGCGGATGGAGTGGCCGGAAACCTCATAGTGACCGCCCACCAGTTGGCCTGCATCGCTTTGTAGCGTACGCGCGGCATTGGCAATAAGATTCAGATACTCAGACTCTTCCGGGGCCTTCGCCAGCATAAAAGAGGAGGATGCTCGCGTATGCAGCAACTGCTCCAGCGCAAATTGCAGCCGCGGTTGAGTATCACTGAATAAAGGATCGTTTTCGTCAATCAAATGTGGCTGAGCAAATATTTCCTGATAGCTATCGGTATCAGGAACCAGGTCACGCCATGCAAGTTTCGTAATGGTCAAAGTTGATGTTTTTTAGTCTGTTGTCAAAGCCGCGATTATACCGTAACCGGCACTACAGCACACGTAGAAAGCACCGACAATACTCCTGGCATGGGCGTTAAAGCTCACAGGATGGAGATTCTTTTCTTCACTGGCCTAAAAAGCTGATATTCTGTAAAGAGTTACACGGTAACATTGAGATCGCTATGAAATATCAACAACTTGAAAATCTTGAAAGCGGTTGGAAATGGAAGTATCTGGTTAAGAAGCATCGCGAAGGGGAGTTAATCACCCGTTACATAGAAGCCAGTGCCGCCCAGGAAGCCGTCGATGTGTTGCTCTCGCTGGAAAATGAACCCGTGCTGGTAAATGGCTGGATTGACAAGCATATGAATCCGGAACTGGTCAATCGCATGAAGCAAACCATTCGGGCAAGACGAAAGCGCCATTTTAATGCGGAACACCAGCATACGCGCAAAAAATCGATCGATCTGGAATTTATTGTCTGGCAACGTCTGGCTGGTCTTGCGCAGCGTCGCGGTAAAACGCTTTCTGAAACGATTGTTCAGCTGATTGAAGATGCGGAAAACAAAGAGAAATACGCGAATAAAATGTCTTCTCTGAAGCAGGATCTGCAGGCATTGCTGGGTAAGGAATAACTGACGAAAGTCAGTTCAATTTACTAAAGGCAAAAAAAACCCCGCAGCAGCGGGGTTTTTCTACCAGACGAGAACTTAAGCCTGCGGCTGAGTTACAACGTCTTTGATACCTTTAACTTCGATCTCTACGCGACGATCCGGAGCCAGGCAGTCGATCAGTGCAGCACGCTGTTTCACGTTGTCACAGGTGTTGCCAGTAACCGGGTTGGATTCGCCCATACCACGTGCGGAGATCTTGTCTGCCGGGATACCTTTGGAGATCAGGTAATCAACAACAGACTGAGCACGGCGCTCGGACAGACCCTGGTTGTAAGCGTCAGAACCGATGCGGTCGGTGTAACCCAGAACAACTACGGAACCGTCTTTCGGATCCAGGTTGCTCAGCTGGCTGTACAGCTGATCCAGAGCAGCCTGACCTTCCGGTTTCAGGGTTGCTTTGTTGAAGTTGAACAGAACGTCAGACTTCAGAGTGAAGTGCTTGGTCTGTACTTCCGGTGCCGGAGCTGGAGCCGGAGCAACTACTGGAGCTGCTTCGCCCTGACCGAAACGGTAGGAAACACCCAGGCTCAGCATGCCGTTGTCCGGACGAGTGCCGATGGTGTGTGCGTCACCGATGTTGTTGGTCCACTGGTATTCCAGACGGGTAGCGATTTCAGGAGTGATCGCGTACTCAACACCGCCAGCGAAGACCGGAGAAACGCCGGTGTCGTGGTTTTTACCATAAACGTTGGATTTAGTGTCTGCACGCCATACCATACCACCCAGACGAGTGTAGATGTCTAGGTCGTCAGTGATTGGGTAACCCAGTTTAGCGGTCAGTTGAACGCCCTGAGCTTTGTATGCACCGTTTTCAACGCTGCCTTTGTACGGCATACGACCTAACCAGTCGTAACCCATTTCAAAGCCAACATACGGGTTAACCTGGTAACCACCAAAAGCACCAGCGCCCAGTTGGTTTTCATGGGTCGGGCCATTGTTGTTGATGAAACCAGTGTCATGGTACTGGGACCAGCCCAGTTTAGCACCAGTGTACCAGGTGTTATCTTTCGGAGCGGCCTGCGCTACGGTAGCGAAACCAGCCAGTGCCACTGCAATCGCGATAGCTGTCTTTTTCATTTTTTGCGCCTCGTTATCATCCAAAATACGCCATGAATATCTCCAACGAGATAACACGGTTAAATCCTTCACCGGGGGATCTGCTCAATATTAACTCTACCGATATCTTCGGCTTATGCCGAGCACCCCTGGCGATGTAAAGTCTACAACGTAGTTGAAAACTTACAAGTGTGAACTCCGTCAGGCATATGAAAAAAAAGTCTTGTATAAGGTATGTTTAATCTTTTTTGTCAGCGACAATTTACAGAAGAGAATCGCGGAAACCGCTTCAGACAAGCCTCCGCAAGGAAAATTAGTCACGACTGAAAGCATTGGCTGGGCGACAAAAAAAGTTCCAGGATTAATCCTAAATTTACTTAATGATACAAATTAGAGTGAATTTTTAGCCCGGAAAGTTGTCTCGTGGCGTGAGAGGATGCGCTTACCGGACGCATAATAAACCCCATAGCGTTACCTTCATTTGCCGCATCAACAAGTTCAGCATGCTCTTCTTCAGTCAAATCATCTGCCAACCAACCGATCACCACACTGTAATTGCCCGTGCGTAAAGCGCGAACCATTGACTCCACAGTGTGGCAAGGGGAGAGCTGGCTAATCTGCATTACTTTCGTTAAGGGTAGCCCAGATGCCTGAACCCATTCCCGACTCAGTTTTTGTTGCGGTGTTAACCAGAGTTGCCAGCGCGATTGCTGACCGAGTTGCTGTAACAATGGCAACAGTAGAAGTTGCGTCATCATGGGCTGATCTTCGCGATAGACAACTTCACTGATAAGCCCGGCTGTAGTGTTTTCCGTAGAGACACGCGCAATTTTACTTGCTGCGGATGAGAACGACGAAGAACGATGTGCATAGCCTGAAGTGTACATAATCAATCCAGCCCCTGTGAGTTACTGTATGGATGTACAGTACATCCAGTGACAACAAAGATCAACCCTATTTTCGGAAAGAGCCTCGCAAATTTTGTCGTTGGTGACGGGAAAACATAAATTAATCTTGCCCCTTAAGAATAAGTTGCCTATTTTCGTAGTTAACGGATCCGTTAATGTGAATCATTCTTTTATGTTATGATTTTAAAAGGAATTTTATGAAAAGCCTCTCCTATAAGCGGATCTATAAATCACAAGAATACCTGGCAACGTTGGGCACAATTGAATACCGATCATTGTTTGGCAGTTACAGCCTGACCGTTGACGACACGGTGTTTGCGATGGTTTCTGATGGTGAGTTGTATCTTCGGGCTTGTGAGCAAAGTGCACAGTACTGTGTAAAACATCCGCCTGTCTGGCTGACATATAAAAAGTGTGGCCGATCCGTTACCCTCAATTACTATCGGGTTGATGAAAGTCTATGGCGAAATCAACTGAAGCTGGTGCGTCTGTCGAAATATTCTCTCGATGCAGCGCTGAAAGAGAAAAGCACGCGCAATACCCGGGAAAGACTGAAAGATTTGCCCAATATGTCTTTTCATCTGGAAGCGATTCTCGGGGAGGTGGGGATTAAGGATGTACGGGCGTTACGTATACTTGGGGCAAAAATGTGTTGGTTGCGACTGCGGCAGCAAAACAGTCTGGTGACAGAAAAGATTCTGTTTATGCTTGAAGGTGCCATTATCGGCATTCATGAAGCTGCGCTCCCGGTGGCATGCCGCCAGGAGCTTGCAGAATGGGCTGACTCTCTTACGCCGAAACAGGAGTTTCCTGCGGAACTTGAGTAATCTGGCGTTGCAGACGACCAATCTCAGGCAGTAATGCAATCAATAATCCAACTTGTTGTACGACCAGAGGTTCTTTGCTGTCTGCCCGTGGTTCAAGTTGCTGCATCCGCTGTTTCAGGCTAGCTAATGCCTCATTGACGCGTTCTTCATCAGCAGGTTGATGATGTAACGCGTCATCAACATAGCAAACTGCGTCATCAAGAAACGCCAGAATTTCAGGATTAGTTAACTGCTCCCGGTGAGCACCGAGGGCTGAGATATAGCTGGTAAACGTATGGTTAAGGCACAGCAACCGAAACGCGGCTTCGCGAATTTGCGGGGTAACGTTCGGCTCGCTGGACATATTTGATACCACCGACGCCAGCTCAGCATCACGGTTGTGTGCATCGCGGCGGGCAATACGATACGCCAGACGGTTATCACGCCCCTGATGGTATTGCTCCAGTATGGCATCGAGATACCGACAGTTGGCCTCTGTGGCGCGTTCGAGCATGCGCGGCAGATTGCGAAACTGCCAGTCAGGCCAGATGTAGCTCACTGCCGCCCACGCAATGGCACAACCAATCAGCGTATCGATTACGCGAGGTAACGCTACTTCAAAACCTTCACCCAGTAAGTTAAAACACAGTAGCACCAAAAGTGTGATGAACATCGTTGCATGAGCGTATTGCACGTTACGGAAGGCAAAAAAGAGCACGCCGGTAATAACCAGCAGCACCAGCTGCCCTTCCAGTGATGGCACAAACCACAGCACAGGAATGCCAATGGCGATACCTACCAGCGTACCAATAATCCTTAACTTCAGGCGGTGGCGCGTGGCGTTATAGTTTGGCTGGCAGACAAACAAACTTGTCAGCAAGATCCAATACCCGTGATGCATTCCGGTTATCTGAATGATGGCGTAGCCGAAGCACAACACCAGCGACATTCTTACCGCATGACGGAAGAGGGCGGATTCCGGCGTGAAGTGACGGCTAAGACGCAGCCAGATATCACTCAACCCGTGCGGGCTGTCATCAGCGAGCTCATTTTCGTCATTATTATGGGGTAGTGCCTGGGCCTGTTCTGATTCAATTGTTGCCAGTTGGGCATCAATGGCGCGTAAATTGTTCAGCAAAAATCCCAGTGTTTTGAGTAAATCGGCGGGTGCGCCGTTATCGCGCATCCGCTCCAGCGCAGCATCAATATGCGTAAAAGCGCGCTCAAAATGCGGATCATGTTGATAAGGCTGACGCAACAAAATACAGCGTGACAGTTGCTGGCACGCCTGGCCCTGCATCGACATCAGCCGCTGAAAACGGAACAGCACGTCGCTGTGGCGAAAATGTTCACGCAATGTTTGATACTGAATATGAGAAGAGCTGGCACGCTCGTGAATATCCTGTGCGACAAAGTAATAATGCAGCGTGCGACGCGTTCCCCGTTGACCACGATCGCCACGTAAGCGGGTCAGCAGCGAGAGTTTCGTCTGATTCAATGTCGCCATCAGCAGACCGTTGGCGAGAGCCAAATCGTACAGCGGTGCCTGGCTTTGATCTTCAATATCAGGATCAAACATGCGCGACTTGAGCTCAAGATAACGCGCCAGTTGTTCATAGCAACGCGCCAGGTTGTCCTGCAGCGGGCGGACCGGGAACAGCAGATGACCAATAAGTGTCAGGACGTTGTACCAGACGGCACCGGCCAGCAGATACATCGGCTGCTGATACCAGTGCTCATACAGTGATGTTCCCAACATAGTGTAAATGGCGATCAGCAATGCACCGAAGGCAATTGTTGCATAGCGTTGACCCAGACCGCCGAGCAAAATGAAGCCGCTGGTAGAGAGCGTTAAGCCAATCGCAAATAGCCAGGGCCAGGGAAACAGCAATTCTACTGAGGCCGAGGCGATAAAAAAGCAGAACAGCGTAATGATGAGGTTACGCAAACGTCCCGCCAGTCGGTCATCGAGATCGGTCAGCGCCGCTGCCACCATCCCCAGCGTTAGCGGAATCGTCAGTTTTACATCACCCAGCCACCACGGAAACGCTGTGGTTCCACAAAGCGCAATAAAAATACGCGCGTAATACAGCCAGGCGCTGTTCCAGGTATAGCGTTTGAGCAAAGGACTTAGCATAAAGGCCATATTAGTGGATTATTCAAAACGACGACGTGCATTGGCTTCACGCGCAGCTTGCGCTGTTTCTACCGATACCACGCGACGACCAACCGGCCATAGTGCAATAGCGGCAATTTTAAAGTTCGCAATGCCGACAGGAATGCCAATGATTGAAATACATTGTGCGATACCCGTTGCAATGTGCATCAGGCATAACCACCAGCCAAAGAAAATCAGCCAGAAAATATTCAATACCGTACCGCCAGTATTCAGCAGCACATTTTTGCCAGCCGGGTTCAGTTCATCGACATGAATAGCTTCATTGCCATAAGGCACCAGAGACAGTTTAGTGATCTCCCAGCAGGATCGTGTCAGCGGTAAGGTAAAAATCAGCACAATACTGACCAGAGTCGCCAACAGCCAGCCCAGAGTGGTGGCAAATCCGCCAAGCACAAAGTTCAGAATGTTCAAAACGGTACGCATAAAACCTCGCTTTACTGTGGTTTTCAGTAATGGGCGGCAATTGTAACGTTTTTTTGGGCTGGAGCACGTTTTCTCTGACGGTTACACTGATAAGAAATAATTTCGTGTGGATCTACAGAGTCATGGAACTGAAAGCGACAACGCTTGGAAAACGTCTGGCACAGCACCCTTACGATCGGGCGGTGATCCTCAATGCCGGGATTAAAGTCTCCGGCGATCGCCACGAATACCTTATTCCTTTCAATCAATTACTGGCGATTCACTGTAAGCGCGGTCTGGTATGGGGCGAGCTGGAATTTGTACTGCCGGACGAAAAAGTGGTGCGTCTGCACGGCACCGAATGGGGCGAGACGCAGCGTTTTTACCATCATCTTGATGCTCACTGGCGGCGGTGGAGTGGCGAGATGAGCGAAATTGCGTCTGGTGTTTTACGCCAGCAACTGGATTTGATTGCCACGCGCACTGGAGAAAATAAATGGCTGACGCGTGAGCAAACCTCTGGCGTTCAGCAACAAATCCGCCAGGCTTTGTCGGCGTTGCCGTTGCCGGTTAACCGACTGGAAGAATTCGATAACTGCCGTGAGGCGTGGCGTAAATGTCAGGCCTGGTTGAAAGATATTGAAAGCGCTCGGTTGCAGCATAACCAGGCGTATACCGAAGCCATGCTTACCGAGTATGCGGATTTTTTCCGCCAGGTCGAGTCTTCACCGCTGAATCCGGCGCAGGCCCGGGCAGTCGTTAATGGCGAGCATTCTCTGTTAGTGCTGGCAGGTGCAGGAAGCGGAAAAACGTCGGTGCTGGTGGCCCGTGCAGGCTGGTTGCTGGCGCGTGGTGAAGCGTCCCCTGAGCAAATTTTATTGCTGGCGTTTGGTCGCAAAGCCGCTGAAGAGATGGACGAGCGGATTCGCGAACGGCTACATACCGAAGACATTACCGCACGCACGTTTCATGCGCTGGCGCTGCATATTATTCAGCAGGGCAGCAAAAAAGTTCCGATAGTCAGCAAACTGGAAAATGATACCGCTGCCCGTCATGAACTCTTTATTGCTGAGTGGCGCAAGCAATGCAGCGAAAAGAAAGCGCAGGCGAAGGGCTGGCGGCAATGGCTGACGGAAGAAATGCAGTGGTCAGTGCCAGAAGGTAACTTCTGGGATGATGAAAAATTACAGCGTCGCCTTGCCTCTCGCCTCGATCGCTGGGTAAGTCTGATGCGGATGCACGGTGGTGCACAGGCAGAAATGATTGCCAGTGCACCCGAAGAGATTCGCGATCTGTTCAGTAAACGTATCAAGTTGATGGCCCCGTTATTAAAAGCCTGGAAAGGTGCGCTGAAGGCAGAAAACGCTGTCGATTTTTCGGGCCTTATTCATCAGGCGATTGTGATTCTGGAGAAAGGTCGCTTTATCAGCCCGTGGAAGCATATTCTGGTTGATGAATTTCAGGATATCTCGCCGCAGCGGGCAGCGTTGTTAGCGGCATTACGCAAGCAAAACAGTCAGACGACGTTGTTCGCTGTTGGTGATGACTGGCAGGCGATTTACCGATTCAGCGGTGCGCAAATGTCGCTCACCACCGCTTTCCATGAAAACTTTGGTGAAGGCGAACGCTGTGATTTAGACACGACTTACCGTTTTAACAGTCGTATCGGTGAGGTGGCAAACCGGTTTATTCAGCAGAACCCAGGCCAGCTGAAAAAGCCGCTAAACAGCTTAACCAATGGAGACAAAAAAGCCGTCACGTTATTGGATGAGAGTCAACTTGACGCTTTGCTGGATAAGCTCTCTGGTTATGCCAAACCGGAAGAGCGCATTCTGATCCTGGCGCGTTACCATCACATGAGGCCTGCCAGCCTGGAAAAAGCGGCAACACGCTGGCCGAAGTTGCAAATCGACTTTATGACCATTCATGCCAGCAAAGGGCAACAGGCGGATTACGTCATCATCGTTGGCTTGCAGGAGGGAAGTGATGGTTTTCCGGCTGCGGCGCGGGAGTCGATTATGGAAGAGGCGCTACTGCCACCGGTTGAGGATTTCCCGGACGCTGAAGAACGGCGGTTAATGTACGTGGCGCTGACCCGGGCACGCCATCGGGTATGGGCACTGTTTAACAAAGAGAATCCCTCTCCCTTTGTGGAAATACTGAAAAATCTGGATGTGCCGGTGGCGAGAAAACCGTAAGAAACAGGTGGCGTTTGCCACCTGTGCAATATTACTTCAGACGGTCCGCGAGATAACGCTGATAATCGGGGATCAGAATATCGACCGCGTCGTTGAAATGCGGCGACTGGATTATGAAGTCTGCCGTTGCCACGTTGGTGGCGACCGGAATGTTCCATACCGTCGCCAGACGCAGCAAGGCTTTCACGTCAGGATCGTGCGGCACGGCATTTAGTGGATCCCAGAAGAAAATCAATACATCAATTTTCCCTTCTGAGATCAATGCGCCAACCTGCTGGTCACCCCCCATTGGGCCACTCAACATCGCGTTGACGTTCATGCCGGTCGCGCGGGAAATTAAGTTACCGGTAGTGCCTGTTGCATACAGTACGTGTTGTTCCAGTAACGGTTGATGCCGTTCCACCCAGCTCATCAGCATTTGTTTGCAGTGATCGTGTGCCACCAGCGCAATATGTTTCCGCGCAGGTAAAGTGCGAGTCGTCAGTTCCATAATGTACATCCGTAGTTAACTTTCCTACAGATTACTGTAAGCACTTATCGCTGCAAGATAAAGACCGAAAAAGCCTGCGCACAGGCACAAAAATCTCAGGAAGATGGTTGTTTTTCCGCCCACTGCAGGAAAGTATTTCGCGTTTGTGGGTCAGCCAGTTTAAACCAATACTTCAGCCGTTGTTCTGTGAGCACCTGAGACTGCGGTGGAATAGCATCCAGCTCGGAAACACCCGAAAGCAGCGTACTGTCATCTGCCATCATCGTGGCAAATTGCGGTAGTGAAGCGCGTTTCGCGGATTTGTTATAGCGTTCAACCTCGACCTCATAATCAATCGTTTTTGCCGTTGAGGTAATGGCGAGAATATCCAGCTTTACCGGAATTGGCGTCGCATCGCCATCCAACAATTCAAGGTGCGGCGCGGCATCAAAATGGTTAGCTTCCCGCTCATTCTCCAGGCGAGGCAGGCGAAAATTGACCTGGTTGATGAGCTGGGTATTAAAACTGACCACCAGCGGTGGGGAGATATACAGCCGTTCTTCACTATTGGAAAGATGAATCGTCTTCTCAACGCGAAACACTAACTGATGCGGTCCATTATCCAGTTCAATGCTGTCCGCACCGCGCAGCAGAGAGCTGGAAACCTTCTTGCCGTCGAGTACCAGAAGATCGACATCGGTTGAAAGCCGCAGCGTGGTGGCAAAAACGGATACCGGCAAACATAATGCAATCAAGGTGGTCACGATGCCGGTTTTCATAGGTAGCTCCTGTCAAAAGACCGCCCGAATAATAATGTGTCAAAATTTTTCTTTAATCATACTTACTAACATATAGACATATTTCCCGCTTTTGCTCTCATTCATTCGTATTAGCTGCATGGTTGGCATGTCGGCTTTGTCGTACACTTTGTTAAACAGTCTGGAGGAAATAATGAAAGAAACCGATATTGCAGGTATTTTAACGTCCACTCACACCATTGCGCTGGTGGGGGCAAGCGACAAACCCGATCGTCCCAGCTATCGCGTGATGAAATATCTACTCGACCAGGGGTATCACGTCATTCCGGTTTCACCAAAAGTTGCCGGCAAAACGCTGCTGGGCCAGCAGGGGTATGGCACGCTGGCAGACGTTCCGGAAAAAGTCGATATGGTCGATGTTTTCCGTAATTCAGAAGCTGCGTGGGGCGTGGCGCAGGAAGCTATCGCCATTGGCGCGAAAACCCTCTGGATGCAACTGGGGGTGATTAATGAGCAAGCGGCAGTACTGGCACGGGATGCCGGGTTAAATGTGGTGATGGATCGCTGCCCGGCTATTGAGATCCCTCGCCTGGGCCTGGCCAAATAAAAAATCCCCGGAAGGCAAAAACCTTCCGGGGATTCGTTCAGGGATCAGTTACGCAGACGCGGGGCCTGGAGTTGTTTGCGGATGGTCTGCGCCAGCTCATCCATGGATGGCTGTTCAGGATGTTCATCCTGCAATTCGCTACTTAGCTGGGCTTCAGCCAGGTAGGTATGAACCGGTAGGCCGTTATCGTCCTCCATCACCACGTGATACCACGGAGCGGCGCGAAGCTCGTCATTCACCGCCAGCTCATCAGGCGACGGTTCAGAGAGCGAATAAACCGGGTCGATATCCACGACCACTCCGAGATAACCTAACAGGGAATGGCGGACCTGCTGGCCGATACCGAATTTGCTGGCAATCATAGTCACCTCCCGGGAAATCTTTACCTTTGATATAAGGGTAAAATTCCACATTTCAAGTTACATGACGCGACAGGCAAACCCTTTCAGATATAGCCCTTCCGGGTAGGTAGCGATCACCGGATGATCGGCTGCCTGACGGAACTGCTCTATAAATTGTACATCACGGCCGGCATCAATTGCGGCATCCGCGATGATTTTCTGAAATAAATCGCTGGTCATCAGACCGGAACAGGAGAAAGTCAGGAGAATACCGCCTTCATTCAGCAACTGAATCGCCAGCATGTTGATATCTTTATAGCCCCGACACGCGCCCATCAACTGGCTTTTATTCTCAACAAACTTCGGCGGGTCCATCACGATAACGTCAAATTTTTCACCGCGATCGCGATAAGTACGCAGCAATTTAAAGACATCATCACGGACAAACTCAGCCTTGCTCAGATCCAGTTTGTTCAGCTCAACGTTCTGCCGTGCAATATCCAGCGCTTCCTGGGAGGTATCAACGCTGACAACCTGGCTGCAACCGCCCATCAGTGCCGATACGGCGAAACCACCGGTATAGGAGAAACAGTTCAGCACACGTTTATTTTCAACGTAGCGGCGGGTAGCCAGGCGGCTATCACGCTGGTCCAGGTAGTAGCCCGTTTTGTGTCCGTGCTGAATATCCACCAGCAGTTTCATTCCGTGTTCTTCAATCGGCAGCAGGGCAGGTGGCAACTCGCCGGTGACGGGGCCCTGGGTCAGCTCCATTCCTTCTTTTTTACGTACCGCGACGTCGCTGCGATCGTAAATCGAACATTCCGGGTACAGCGTTTGCAGGGCACTAATTAATGCCGCGCGCTGATATTCTGCCCCAGCACTCAGCAGTTGCAGCACCAGAAAATTACCGAAACGATCGATAGTAATACCCGGCAGGCCATCAGATTCTCCGGCGATTAAACGATAGCTGTCGAGGCCATCTTTTTGCGCCAGCCAGTCACGCCATTTTTGTGCTTGTTGCAAACGGCGGGAAAAAAAAGCAATGTCGATAGACTCAGACGGGTCAAACGTCCAGACGCGCGCCCGGATTTGCGAAGCTGGCGAATAAGCGCCGCGTGCTAACCATTTTCCCTGATGATCAACAATATCGATGGTTTCACCGAGGCTGGCTTTACCTTCCATGCGGGCAACGGCCCCGGAAAAGACCCACGGATGGCGACGAAGTAATGATTTTTCGCGCCCTTTGGCTAACACTAAACGTACACTCATAATTTACTTTTCTGTCGATGCAAAGAAATGGGCGTCATTGTCCGGAGTTTTCCATGGATTTGCAACGCGTCCATTAAGGATAAGGAGAGCAGCAATGTCGAAAGTCTGCATAATTGCCTGGGTTTACGGGCGAGTTCAGGGCGTAGGATTTCGCTACACCACACAGTACGAAGCGAAAAGACTGGGTTTAACCGGGTACGCCAAAAATCTTGACGATGGCAGCGTGGAAGTGGTTGCTTGCGGTGAAGAAGGGCAGGTGGAAAAATTAATGCAGTGGTTAAAGAGTGGCGGCCCGCGTTCTGCGCGTGTAGAACGGGTGCTCAGCGAGCCGCATCATCCCTCGGGGGAATTAACCGATTTTCGTATCCGTTAAATACATTTTACCGGTTTTGGCAGGCCAGCAATTTTGGTGGCTTGCTTAGCCGGACCTTTCGGAAACAGTCGGTATAAATAGCGGCTGTTACCTTTTTCTTCGCCAAATTTATTCGCCATCGCTTTTACCAGCATACGAATCGCCGGAGAAGTATTGAATTCCAGATAGAAATCACGCACAAAACGCACCACTTCCCAGTGTTCCGGTGACAGCGAAATCCCTTCGTTCTCTGCAATCACCACAGCCAGCGGCTCACTCCACTGGCTGCTTTCTTTGAGATAGCCTTCGGTATCCGTTTCTATCTCTTTACCTTCGAAGATCAGCATAATTATTACTACCTTAATCAGACTGGCGGCAGTGTAACAAAAAACAAAGCCCCGCATAAAGCGAGGCTATGAAAGTGTTAGCGGGTGAGATTAATCGCGGCTAGCGAAGCCCAGAATGCTCAGCAGGCTGACGAAGATGTTGTACAGCGAAACATACAGGCTAACCGTGGCACGAATATAGTTCGTCTCACCGCCATGAATGATGTTGCTGGTTTCAAACAAGATAGCGCCAGAGGAGATCAGAATGAAGACCGCGCTGATCGCCAGATGCAGAGCAGGCAGCTGCAGGAAGATATTCGCAACCATACCAATCAGCACCACCACAATACCCGCCATCAGCATACCGCCGAGGAACGACATATCTTTGCGGGTGGTCAGCACATATGCAGAGCAGCAGAAGAACACTAACGCCGTTCCGCCCAGTGCCATAGCGATTACGTCACCCATTCCGGCAGACAGATAGGTGTTCAGAATAGGTCCGAGGATATAACCCAGAAAACCGGTAAAGGCGAATGCGGAGATAATCCCGGTCGGCTTATTCGCCGTTTTATAGGTCAGGAACATCAAACCATACATACCCACCAGCGTCAGAATCAGACCCGGAGATGGCAGCATCAGCACCGTACTGGCAGTTGCGGTAATCGCCGAAAAGGCCAGCGTCAGGCTCAGCAGAAAATAGGTATTACGCAGCACCTTATGGGTGCTAAGCAGTGATGTACGGTCATGTGAAGAACTAACAATACGATCCATTGAGTCACTCTCTATGACAGATGTAATTAATTAAGCAGCATAATGATAATGCGTAAGGGCACCCAGAAGTTTTACCCATCTTTACGCATTTGATCTGGAACAGGTTTAACAGCGGATTATCAGGTCATTAAGCAAATATAACGCCCTGAGAATTTCGACAGGCAAAAGAAAAAGGGGTTAGCATTTAGCTAACCCCTTATCTTATTTGGCGGAAGCGCAGAGATTCGAACTCTGGAACCCTTTCGGGTCGCCGGTTTTCAAGACCGGTGCCTTCAACCGCTCGGCCACACTTCCGGAATGACGCGCACTATAAACATCCCGATGCGGCGTGTAAACCCCTAATTTGTTTGTTTGCCTGAAAAACAGCCAAAAGTGCATTGATAGCGTGAAATAACAGCAGATTGATCATTTCATCACCATGAATTCCTTCTCTTTTACTCGTTTAGCAACCGGCTAAACATCCCCACCGCCCGGCCAAAAGAAAAATAGGTCCATTTTTATCGCTAAAAGATAAATCCACACAGTTTGTATTGTTTTGTGCAAAAGTTTCACTACGCTTTATTAACAATACTTTCTGGCGACGTGCGCCAGTGCAGAAGGATGAGCTTTCGTTTTCAGCATCTCACGTGAAGCGATGGTTTGCCTTGCTACAGGGACGTCGCTTGCCGACCATAAGCGCCCGGTGTCCTGCCGGTGTCGCAAGGAGGAGAGACGTGCGATATGAATAACGAGGAAACATTTTACCAGGCCATGCGGCGTCAGGGCGTTACCCGGCGCAGCTTTCTCAAATATTGTAGTCTGGCTGCCACGTCGCTGGGATTAGGCGCGGGAATGGCACCAAAGATTGCCTGGGCGCTGGAGAACAAACCGCGCATTCCGGTGGTATGGATCCACGGTCTGGAATGCACCTGCTGTACCGAATCTTTTATCCGCTCCGCTCACCCACTGGCGAAGGACGTCATCCTTTCCCTGATTTCCCTCGATTACGACGATACTTTGATGGCTGCCGCCGGAACCCAGGCGGAAGAAGTCTTTGAAGACATCATCACGCAATACAATGGCAAATATATCCTCGCAGTAGAAGGTAATCCGCCGCTGGGCGAGCAGGGGATGTTCTGTATCAGCAGCGGTCGACCGTTTATTGAGAAACTCAAACGTGCCGCTGCCGGAGCCAGCGCGATTATCGCCTGGGGAACCTGCGCGTCCTGGGGCTGCGTGCAGGCCGCGCGACCCAATCCGACGCAGGCAACGCCTATCGACAAAGTCATCACCGACAAACCCATTATCAAAGTACCTGGCTGCCCGCCGATCCCGGATGTGATGAGCGCCATCATTACTTACATGGTGACCTTTGATCGCTTGCCAGATGTCGACAGAATGGGCCGTCCGCTGATGTTCTATGGTCAGCGAATCCACGATAAATGCTATCGCCGCGCCCACTTCGACGCCGGAGAGTTCGTCCAGAGTTGGGATGATGACGCTGCCCGCAAAGGTTACTGCCTGTACAAAATGGGCTGCAAAGGGCCTACCACCTATAACGCCTGTTCCTCCACACGCTGGAATGATGGCGTTTCTTTCCCAATCCAGTCTGGTCACGGCTGCCTGGGCTGTGCGGAAAATGGTTTCTGGGATCGCGGTTCGTTCTACAGCCGCGTGGTCGATATTCCGCAAATGGGTACTCATTCCACCGCCGATACCGTCGGTTTAACCGCGCTTGGCGTGGTGGCAGCGGCTGTTGGTGTGCACGCAGTCGCCAGCGCCGTTGACCAGCGCAGACGTCATAACCAGCAACCTACAGAAACCGAACATCAGCCAGGCAATGAGGATAAACAGGCATGAGCACTCAGTACGAAACTCAGGGATACACCATCAATAATGCCGGACGCCGCCTGGTGGTCGACCCGATTACGCGCATCGAAGGCCACATGCGCTGCGAAGTGAATATTAACGATCAGAATGTGATCACCAATGCCGTCTCCTGCGGCACCATGTTTCGCGGGCTGGAGATCATCCTACAAGGGCGCGACCCGCGCGATGCGTGGGCGTTCGTTGAACGTATCTGCGGCGTCTGTACTGGCGTACACGCCCTGGCTTCGGTTTACGCCATCGAAGATGCTATCGGTATTAAAGTGCCGGACAACGCCAATATCATCCGCAACATTATGCTGGCAACGCTCTGGTGCCACGATCATCTGGTGCACTTCTATCAGCTTGCCGGGATGGACTGGATCGATGTGTTAGATGCGCTGAAAGCCGACCCGCGGAAAACCTCCGAACTGGCGCAAAGTCTCTCCTCTTGGCCGAAATCATCCCCTGGCTATTTCTTCGACGTACAAAACCGCCTGAAAAAATTTGTTGAAGGCGGGCAGTTGGGGATCTTCCGCAATGGCTACTGGGGGCACCCGCAGTACAAACTGCCGCCAGAAGCTAACCTGATGGGCTTTGCCCACTATCTCGAAGCTCTCGATTTCCAGCGTGAAATTGTCAAAATCCACGCGGTCTTTGGCGGTAAAAACCCGCATCCAAACTGGATTGTCGGCGGGATGCCTTGCGCCATCAACATTGACGAAAGCGGCGCGGTCGGGGCAGTCAATATGGAACGCCTGAACCTGGTGCAGTCAATTATCACCCGCACGGCGGACTTCATTAACAACGTGATGATCCCCGACGCCTTAGCCATCGGTCAGTTCAACAAACCGTGGAGCGAAATCGGCACTGGTCTTTCTGATAAATGCGTTCTCAGCTACGGCGCATTCCCGGATATTGCCAACGACTTTGGCGAGAAAAGTCTGCTGATGCCTGGCGGCGCGGTGATTAACGGCGACTTCAACAATGTGCTGCCAGTGGATTTGGTTGATCCGCAGCAGGTGCAGGAGTTTGTCGACCACGCCTGGTATCGATATCCCAACGATCAGGTCGGGCGTCATCCGTTCGATGGCATCACCGACCCGTGGTACAACCCCGGCGATGTCAAAGGCAGCGATACCAACATTCAGCAGCTGAATGAACAGGAACGCTACTCGTGGATCAAAGCGCCACGCTGGCGCGGTAACGCGATGGAAGTGGGGCCGCTGGCGCGCACGTTAATCGCTTATCACAAAGGCGATGCTGCGACCGTTGAGTCGGTCGATCGCATGATGTCGGCGTTGAACCTGCCGCTTTCCGGTATCCAGTCAACGTTAGGCCGCATTTTGTGCCGCGCGCACGAAGCGCAGTGGGCCGCAGGTAAGTTGCAGTATTTCTTCGACAAGCTGATGACCAACCTGAAAAACGGCAATCTCGCCACTGCTTCCACGGAAAAATGGGAACCTGCAACCTGGCCGACAGAGTGCCGTGGTGTCGGTTTTACCGAAGCGCCGCGCGGGGCGTTAGGCCACTGGGCCGCCATTCGCGATGGCAAGATTGATCTCTACCAGTGCGTGGTGCCGACCACCTGGAACGCCAGCCCGCGCGATCCCAAAGGGCAGATTGGCGCTTATGAAGCGGCGCTGATGAACACCAAAATGGCGATCCCCGAGCAACCGCTGGAGATCCTGCGTACTCTGCACAGCTTTGACCCGTGCCTCGCCTGTTCAACACACGTGCTGGGCGACGACGGTAGCGAGCTGATCTCCGTGCAGGTGCGTTAACAGCGAAGGAGAATCATCATGCAACAGAAAAGCGACAACGTTGTCAGCCACTATGTCTTTGAAGCGCCAGTGCGCATCTGGCACTGGTTGACGGTGTTATGCATGGCGGTGTTGATGGTCACCGGATACTTTATCGGCAAGCCGCTACCTTCCGTCAGCGGCGAGGCGACGTATCTGTTCTATATGGGCTACATCAGGTTAATTCACTTCAGCGCCGGGATGGTTTTTACCGTGGTTTTGCTGATGCGGATCTACTGGGCTTTTGTTGGCAATCGATACTCCCGCGAGCTGTTTATCGTGCCGGTATGGCGTAAAAGCTGGTGGCAGGGCGTGTGGTATGAAATCCGCTGGTATCTGTTTCTGGCAAAACGTCCGAGTGCCGATATAGGCCATAATCCCATCGCCCAGGCGGCGATGTTCGGCTATTTCCTGATGTCGGTCTTTATGATCATCACTGGTTTTGCGCTGTACAGCGAACACAGCCAGTACGCTATTTTTGCGCCGTTCCGTTATGTGGTGGAATTTTTCTACTGGACGGGTGGCAACTCAATGGACATTCACAGCTGGCATCGGCTGGGGATGTGGCTGATTGGCGCGTTTGTGATCGGTCATGTCTACATGGCGCTGCGTGAAGACATCATGTCCGACGACACGGTGATCTCCACCATGGTCAACGGCTACCGTAGCCACAAATTTGGCAAAATAAGTAACAAGGAGCGTTCATGAGCGAGCAACGCGTGGTGGTCATGGGGCTGGGCAACCTGCTGTGGGCCGATGAAGGCTTCGGCGTGCGGGTGGCGGAACGGCTGTATGCCCATTACCACTGGCCCGAGTATGTGGAGATTGTCGATGGCGGTACTCAGGGACTGAACTTGCTGGGGTATGTCGAAAGCGCCAGCCATCTGTTGATTCTCGATGCCATTGACTACGGGCTGGAACCTGGAACGCTGCGAACCTATGCCGGAGAACGCATTCCGGCTTATCTCAGCGCGAAGAAAATGAGCCTGCATCAGAACAGTTTCTCCGAAGTGTTGGCGCTGGCGGATATCCGCGGACATCTGCCAGCACATATTGCCCTCGTCGGTCTGCAACCCGCAATGCTCGACGACTACGGCGGTAGCCTGAGCGAACTGGCACGGGAGCAACTGCCCGCTGCGGAACAGGCGGCGCTGGCGCAGCTTGCTGCGTGGGGAATTGTGCCGCAACCGGCTAATGAATCGCGCTGTCTCAATTATGACTGTCTGTCGATGGAAAATTACGAAGGCGTTCGCTTGCGCCAGTACCGGATGACACAGGAGGAGCAGGGATGAGCAACGACACGCCATTTGATGCGTTGTGGCAACGAATGCTGGCGCGCGGCTGGACGCCAGTCAGTGAATCCCGTCTTGACGACTGGCTTACGCAAGCGCCAGACGGCGTGGTGTTATTAAGCAGTGACCCGAAACGCACGCCAGAGGTCAGCGATAATCCGGTAATGATTGGCGAATTACTGCGCGAGTTTCCCGACTATACATGGCAGGTGGCGATTGCTGACCTTGAGCAGAGCGAAGCCATCGGCGATCGCTTTGGCGTCTTTCGCTTTCCTGCCACTTTAGTGTTTACCGGCGGAAACTATCGCGGCGTGCTGAATGGTATTCACCCGTGGGCGGAACTGATAAACCTGATGAGCGGGCTTGTCGAACCGCAGCAGGAGCGTGCCTCATGAGCGAAACTTTTTTCCATCTGCTGGGGCCAGGAACGCAACCGAACGATGACAGTTTCAGCATGAATCCACTGCCGATCACCTGTCAGGTGAATGATGAACCGAGTATGGCGGCCCTGGAGCAATGTGCTCACAGCCCGCAGGTGATTGCGCTGTTAAACGAGTTACAACATCAACTAAGCAAACGCCAACCGCCGTTGGGCGAGGTGCTGGCAGTCGATCTGTTAAATCTCAACGCCGACGATCGTCACTTTATCAATACGCTTCTCGGGGAAGGGGAAGTGTCAGTGCGCATTCAGCAGGCTGACGACAGTGAAAGTGAAATACAGGAGGCGATCTTCTGCGGATTATGGCGGGTGCGCAGACGTCGCGGCGAAAAGTTGCTGGAGGACAAACTGGAGGCTGGCTGCGCGCCGCTGGCGTTGTGGCAGGCGGCAACGCAAAATCTCTTGCCGACAGATTCGCTGTTACCGCCGCCCATTGATGGCCTGATGAATGGCCTACCGTTGGCGCATGAGTTACTGGCACATGTACGTAACCCCGACGCGCAGCCGCACAGCATTAATCTGACGCAATTACCCATCAGCGAGGCTGATCGGCTTTTTCTCTCACGTCTCTGTGGGCCGGGAAATATTCAGATTCGTACCATTGGCTATGGCGAGAGCTATATCAACGCCACGGGGTTACGCCATGTCTGGCATTTACGCTGTACGGACACCTTAAAAGGCCCGTTACTGGAAAGTTATGAAATCTGCCCAATACCGGAAGTGGTGCTGGCAGCGCCAGAAGATTTGGTCGACTCTGCGCAGCGGCTTAGCGAGGTATGTCAGTGGCTGGCGGAAGCTGCACCGACGTAAAAAGACGGTAAGTATCGCTTTCAGTCTTATGAATATCGCAATCGGCGAATACCTCTGGTCGTAGAGTTTCAGGATAAAGAGGGAGATCTACCATTATCGGGTTATTTTTCTCTCTTCGCCTACAGGAGTGCACATGTGGGATGTCATTGATTTATCGCGCTGGCAGTTTGCTCTGACCGCGCTGTATCACTTTTTATTTGTACCCCTTACCCTGGGGCTGATTTTTTTGCTGGCTATCATGGAAACCATTTACGTGGTCACCGGCAAAACAATCTACCGCGATATGACGCGCTTCTGGGGTAAGCTCTTCGGTATCAATTTTGCTCTTGGCGTGGCTACCGGCCTGACCATGGAGTTTCAGTTTGGTACTAACTGGTCATTCTATTCCAACTATGTGGGCGATATTTTTGGCGCACCGCTGGCGATGGAAGCATTAATGGCCTTCTTCCTCGAATCCACCTTTGTCGGGCTGTTCTTCTTCGGCTGGCAACGGCTGAATAAATACCAGCACCTGCTGGTGACGTGGCTGGTGGCG
This sequence comes from Escherichia sp. AM3, assembly GCF_032029835.1. Classification (NCBI taxonomy): domain Bacteria; kingdom Pseudomonadati; phylum Pseudomonadota; class Gammaproteobacteria; order Enterobacterales; family Enterobacteriaceae; genus Escherichia; species Escherichia sp. AM3. The sequence continues at coordinate 72,672 of NZ_JAVUPQ010000012.1, forward strand.
TTCGGTTCAAATCTCTCTGCGTTGTGGATATTGAATGCCAACGGTTGGATGCAATACCCGACCGGTGCGCATTTTGATATCGACACCCTGCGTATGGAGATGACCAGCTTCAGCGAGCTGGTCTTTAATCCGGTCAGCCAGGTGAAATTTGTGCACACCGTAATGGCGGGCTACGTGACCGGGGCCATGTTTATTATGGCGATCAGCGCCTGGTATTTACTGCGCGGACGGGAGCGCGATGTCGCATTACGCTCGTTTGCCATCGGTTCCGTCTTCGGTACTCTGGCGATTATCGGTACCCTGCAACTCGGAGACAGTTCTGCGTATGAAGTCGCGCAAGTACAACCGGTAAAACTGGCGGCGATGGAAGGGGAGTGGCAAACGGAACCTGCACCTGCACCGTTCCATGTGGTTGCCTGGCCGGAACAGGATCAAGAGCGTAACGCCTTTGCCCTCAAAATTCCCGCGCTGCTAGGGATCCTCGCCACTCACTCATTAGATAAACCCGTGCCGGGTCTGAAGAATTTGATGGCTGAAACCTACCCACGCTTGCAACGCGGACGTATGGCCTGGCTGTTAATGCAGGAAATATCGCAAGGCAATCGTGAGCCGCATGTGTTGCAGGCATTCCGGGGACTGGAAGGTGACCTGGGCTACGGCATGTTGCTCTCCCGCTATGCGCCGGATATGAATCATGTCACAGCCGCACAGTACCAGGCGGCGATGCGTGGCGCGATACCTCAGGTTGCGCCGGTATTCTGGAGTTTCCGCATCATGGTGGGCTGTGGTTCCCTGCTGCTACTGGTGATGCTGATTGCGCTTGTCCAGACGCTGCGTGGCAAAATCGACCAGCATCGCTGGGTGCTGAAAATGGCGCTCTGGAGTTTGCCGTTGCCGTGGATTGCGATTGAAGCCGGGTGGTTTATGACCGAGTTTGGTCGTCAGCCGTGGGCGATACAGGACATCTTACCGACATACTCCGCGCACTCCGCTTTAACCACAGGACAACTGGCTTTCTCACTGATCATGATCGTAGGGCTTTACACCCTGTTCTTAATCGCCGAAGTCTACCTGATGCAGAAATATGCCCGTCTGGGGCCGAGCGCGATGCAGAGTGAACAACCGACGCAGCAACAGGGGTAAAGGAGAAAATCATGTTTGATTATGAAACATTGCGCTTCATCTGGTGGCTGCTGATTGGCGTGATCCTGGTGGTCTTTATGATCTCCGACGGATTTGACATGGGGATCGGCTGTCTGCTGCCGCTGGTGGCGCGTAATGATGATGAACGCCGGATAGTGATAAACAGCGTTGGTGCACACTGGGAAGGCAACCAGGTCTGGTTGATCCTCGCTGGTGGGGCATTATTTGCCGCCTGGCCCAGAGTGTATGCAGCGGCGTTTTCCGGCTTTTATGTGGCGATGATCCTGGTGCTGTGCTCACTGTTCTTCCGCCCGCTGGCCTTTGATTATCGCGGAAAAATCGCCGATGCACGCTGGCGTAAAATGTGGGACGCCGGTCTGGTCATCGGCAGTCTGGTGCCGCCGGTAGTCTTCGGTATCGCCTTCGGCAACTTGTTGCTCGGCGTGCCGTTTGCCTTCACACCGCAATTACGCGTGGAGTATCTCGGCAGCTTCTGGCAACTGCTGACGCCATTCCCTTTATTGTGCGGATTGCTCAGCCTTGGGATGGTGATTTTGCAAGGTGGCGTCTGGTTACAACTGAAAACTGTTGGTGTGATTCATCTGCGTTCACAGCTGGCCACCAAACGCGCTGCACTGTTGGTGATGCTGTGCTTTTTGCTGGCGGGTTACTGGCTGTGGGTCGGTATTGATGGCTTTGTACTGCTCGCCCAGGATGCTAACGGTCCTTCCAATCCGTTAATGAAACTGGTGGCAGTGCTACCTGGTGCCTGGATGAATAATTTCGTCGAATCGCCCGTTTTGTGGATCTTCCCGCTGCTGGGGTTCTTCTGCCCATTGCTGACGGTGATGGCGATTTATCGTGGTCGCCCGGGTTGGGGATTTTTAATGGCGTCATTGATGCAATTTGGCGTGATTTTCACGGCAGGCATCACGCTGTTCCCCTTTGTCATGCCGTCAAGCGTGAGTCCAATCTCCAGCCTGACGTTGTGGGACAGCACTTCCAGTCAGCTGACGCTGAGCATTATGTTGGTAATCGTGCTGATATTTTTGCCCATTGTGTTGCTCTACACTCTCTGGAGCTACTACAAAATGTGGGGACGCATGACAACAGAAACTCTCCGCCGTAACGAAAACGAGTTGTACTAAGGAGCAGGAACAATGTGGTATTTACTTTGGTTCGTCGGCATTTTGTTGATGTGTTCGCTCTCCACCCTTGTGTTGGTATGGCTGGACCCGCGTCTGAAAAGTTAACGAACGTAGGCCTGATGCGGCGCATTAGCATCGCATCAGGCAATCAATAATGTCAGATATGAAAAGCGGAAACATATCGATGAAAGCGATCTTAATCCCATTTTTATCTCTTCTGATTCCGTTAACCCCGCAATCTGCATTCGCTCAGAGTGAGCCGGAGCTGAAGCTGGAAAGTGTGGTGATTGTCAGTCGTCATGGTGTGCGTGCTCCAACCAAGGCCACGCAACTGATGCAGGATGTCACCCCAGACGCATGGCCAACCTGGCCGGTAAAACTGGGTTGGCTGACACCGCGCGGTGGTGAGCTAATCGCCTATCTCGGACATTACCAACGCCAGCGTCTGGTAGCCGACGGATTGCTGGCGAAAAAGGGCTGCCCGCAGTCTGGTCAGGTCGCGATTATTGCTGATGTCGACGAGCGTACCCGTAAAACAGGCGAAGCCTTCGCCGCCGGGCTGGCACCTGACTGTGCAATAACCGTACATACCCAGGCAGATACGTCCAGTCCCGATCCGTTATTTAATCCTCTAAAAACTGGCGTTTGCCAACTGGATAACGCGAACGTGACTGACGCGATCCTCAGCAGGGCAGGAGGGTCAATTGCTGACTTTACCGGGCATCGGCAAACGGCGTTTCGCGAACTGGAACGGGTGCTTAATTTTCCGCAATCAAACTTGTGCCTTAAACGTGAGAAACAGGACGAAAGCTGTTCATTAACGCAGGCATTACCATCGGAACTCAAGGTGAGCGCCGACAATGTCTCATTAACCGGTGCGGTAAGCCTCGCATCAATGCTGACGGAGATATTTCTCCTGCAACAAGCACAGGGAATGCCGGAGCCGGGGTGGGGAAGGATCACCGATTCACACCAGTGGAACACCTTGCTAAGTTTGCATAACGCGCAATTTTATTTGCTACAACGCACGCCAGAGGTTGCCCGCAGCCGCGCCACCCCGTTATTAGATTTGATCAAGACAGCGTTGACGCCCCATCCACCGCAAAAACAGGCGTATGGTGTGACATTACCCACTTCAGTGCTGTTTATCGCCGGACACGATACTAATCTGGCAAATCTCGGCGGCGCACTGGAGCTCAACTGGACGCTTCCCGGTCAGCCGGATAACACGCCGCCAGGTGGTGAACTGGTGTTTGAACGCTGGCGTCGGCTAAGCGATAACAGCCAGTGGATTCAGGTTTCGCTGGTCTTCCAGACTTTACAGCAGATGCGTGATAAAACGCCGCTGTCATTAAATACGCCGCCCGGAGAGGTGAAACTGACCCTGGCAGGATGTGAAGAGCGAAATGCGCAGGGCATGTGTTCGTTGGCAGGTTTTACGCAAATCGTGAATGAAGCACGCATACCGGCGTGCAGTTTGTAATGCATAAAAAAGAGCATTCAGTTACCTGAATGCTCTGAGGCTGATGACAAACGAAGAACTGTCTAATGCGTAGACCGGAAAAGGCGTTCACGCCGCATCCGGCCACTTTCAGTTTTACTCTTTCTCGGAGTAACTATAACCGTAATAGTTATAGCCGTAACTGTAAGCGGTGCTGGCGCGTTTAATCACACCATTGAGGATAGCGCCTTTAATATTGACGCCTGCCTGTTCCAGACGCTGCATTGACAAACTCACCTCTTTGGCGGTGTTCAAGCCAAAACGCGCAACCAGCAGGCTGGTGCCAACAGAACGCCCCACGACCGCGGCATCACTCACCGCCAGCATCGGCGGCGTATCGACAATCACCAGATCGTAATGGTCGTTCGCCCATTCCAGTAATTGACGCATCCGATCGCGCATCAGCAGTTCAGACGGGTTAGGTGGCACCTGACCGCGAGTAATCACATCAAAGCCTCCTTTGCCAAAATGCTGGATCACTTTGTTGAGCTCATCTTTACCTGCCAGATATTCCGACAAGCCATGTTCATTACTCACGGTAAACAGGTTATGCGAATAACCACGGCGTAAGTCGGCATCAATAAATAACACTTTTTGATCGGACTGGGCGATCACCGCTGCCAGAGTTGAACTGACAAACGTTTTACCACTGTCTGGCGTCGCACCGGTGATCATCAGAATGTCATTCTCCGTCTCCATCATAGCGAAATGCAGACTGGTTCGTAGCGCACGTACGGCTTCCACAGCAGAATCCGCCGGGTTATCCACCGCCAGGAAGGGGATATTTTTAGTACGATGGCGCTGCTGATTAGAAAATAAATTTTTCTTACGCAGACGGGTGCGTTTATCCAGCCACTCGGACATTGGGATAGTGGCATAAACGCTGATGCCGTGCTCTTCCAGTTGTTCCGGGGCTTCTACACCACGACGCAACATCGCACGCGCCAGCACGGCACCCACAGAAATAAACAGGCCAAGAATAAAACCAAGCACCACGTTCAACGCTTTTTTCGGTTTCACTGGCTGCGGCTGAGTGACTGCCGGGTCGATAATCCGCACGTTACCAATGGCACTGGATTTCGAAATACTCAACTCCTGCTGGCGGTTAAGTAATTGCAGATATACCGCACGGCCCGCTTCTACGTCACGGCTTAAACGTAACACTTCCTGTTGAGTGGAAGGCATTGCCGATACCCGCTTATTCAGGCGTTTGCGTTCTTGCTCCAGCGTCTGGCGTTTTTCCAGCAGCGCACGATAAGTTGGGTGATCTTTCTTATACAGCTGGGAGATCTCTGCCTCGCGGAAGGTCAGCTCATTGAGTTGATTATCAACGTTCACAATCTGCTCAAGAACGGCTTTGGCTTCCAGGTTAAGGTCAACCGAATCGCGCTGCTGGCGATAAACGTTGAGTTTTTCTTCCGCCTGGTCCAGCTCGCTGCGCACTTCAGGTAACTGGCGCTGTAAGAATTCAAGGCTTTGTGAATCCTGCGCCGCCTGGCGAGCGATATTCTGTTGCAAATAGTTGTTAGCGATGCTGTTCAGAATACGAGTAATCAACTGGGGATCATCACCAGTCATGGTAAGTTCCAGCATCCCGCTTTCTTTACTGCGTTCGCTAACGGTAAAGGTTTCCTGCAATGCGTTAATCGCTTCCAGTTCGGTACGCTGGCTCAGGACAAACTGTGTTCCTGGTTTGGCCTTAATGTCCGCGATAGTCAGCGCAACGCCATCTTTTTCCAGACGCTGGCCGACCATACCATTGACGGTGAACTCTTCACCTTCCAGCGTATAGTGGCCGTTTTCCCCAACCGTGAGTGTCAGTTGCTGATCCTGACCATTCAGTTGTGGAATATGCATCCAGCTGATCGCCAGCTCACCTGGTTTCTCTTTGGTTAATCTCGCCCAGCCGCGACCCACAATCGGAAAATACTTCTGCTCAACCATGTCGCGCAGATTCAGTTCAGCAATGGTTTTACCGAGAATCATGCGCGATTGCAGCAGTTGGATCTCCGGTGCAGACTCGGGCGATGAGTTAGGGATCATATCGCTCAGGCCACTGAGAATGGCGTTGCCCTGTTTCTGCTCAACCTGGACCAGAGTATCTGCCTGATAAATTGGCGTGCTTAACAGCGAGTAAGCGACAGCGATCAGCGTGAATAACGCGGTCACGCTGATAATAAACTTACGGTGATCCCATAACTCGCCGACCAGACGAAGCAGATCGATCTCATTTTCCTGAGTGCTGCCTGGTGGCGTATTCATATTTTTAGTTGTCATCGTATCTTATAAACTCAAATTACCGGCTGAGGCGCTTCGCCCATTCCTGACTGGCGCGATCCAACATACCGTAGACATGTTCAAATGCGTCCTGACTTTTACGATAGGGATCAGGGATCTCTTTCTGTTCCAGCCATTGCCCAAACAGCATTGTCTTCCCGCGGACCTCGGGAGCGATTGCGGTAACCTGAGCAATATGTTCCGACTCCATTGCCAGAATCAGATCGTAATTTCGTGCCATCTCAGCAGTGAGCTTACGTCCGGCATGTCCTTCAAGAGATACGCCATGATTAGCGGCAACATCTGCTGCTGTCGCATCTGCAGGGTGTTTTACCAGACCATGAACACCTGCCGATTTGACTTTTACGCCTGGCAGACGTTTACGCAGCAAGCGCTCGCCAATGGGCGAACGGCAAATGTTGCCGGTACAAACCACCAGGATTGAGTTAAATTTTAGTTGGGCCATGTTTGAATCCACCGTGAAGTCTCTGTCAGGTCATGCACCCCGGAAATCGTCGGTACCAGCAGAGAAATCACACGGTTCCAACGAGCCAGCGGCGCAGTAGTGACATAAACAATGTCGTAAGGTTCAAGCTGGAATTCCGTTCCGAGTATCATTGCCGATGCGTCCTTCGCATTCAGCTGATAAATATTGGCGATTTTGCCATTCTGCTTGTTTTGCGTTGCACGAATAACAAAAATCCCCGTCGCATCAGCGACATCCTGATTCATACCCTCAGCGTTACCCAGCGCTTCCGCCAGGGTCATACCGCTGCGGTCCATTTTCAGCGTGCTCTGTTTACCCACTTCACCCATCACGAAGACTTTCAGATCATCGTTGCGCGGAATAAATAAAATATCGCCCGGGTGCAGCAGTTTGTTCTGGCGCAAGTCGCCACGCTGCATCAGCGCATAGAGGTTCACTTTGGTCTTTACGCCATTCTGGGTGAGCACCACGTTGCGCCAGTCTGCATCTGCGGTCAGCCCCCCCGCGGCGTTAATCGCATCCATGATGGTCAGAGGAATATTGGTAATCGGCTGCTGACCCGATTTGCTGACTTCGCCGGTGACGTACGCTTTTTGCGAGCGGAACGCCGCGACGCTGACATCGACTTGCGGGCTTTCAATGACTGAATCCAGACGCGCTGTAATCTCGTTGCGTACCTGGGTAAGTGTTTTCCCGGCCACTTTCAGGCGACCAATATAGGGGTAGAAAATCGCACCATCGGCGTTAACCCAGTTGCCGGTATCACTGGCGCTACGGTATTGCCCTGCGGGGGTGGTTAGTTCCGGGTGATCCCAGACCGTAACCATCAACACATCCCCAATGCCGATACGATATTCATAGTTCGCGATTTGCTGCTCCAGCTCCGGGTTAGCCTGCGACATAATCGGTTTGGCGCGCAGCTGATCAATCAATCCTGGCGTGACGGGATAGATATTGACCATTTTGTCCAGGTCATACTGATTGTCAGGTAGTTCAATGACATCCTTGTTACTGGTCGATAAATTCTGACCAGGAACAAGGGTACATGCTGTCAAAGACAGAACAGCCAATGTCAGTACCGAAAACTTAAAAATGTTCTTTTTCATTGGTTTATATTTATCAGTCATTGTAATGTTATGAATTACGTCAGGTTATTGTCCAACCGGTACTTCTCGCTCTGCCGTCATTGGATAGAGCTGGTATTTGCGTGACAGCATTTGTCCACCATCACGCGTCAATGGTGTCCACGAAACCACCGCGCGGTTGCGGTTAGGTCCAATGGTCATCAAGTCGAATGGAATCGAGATATAAAAACCTTTACTAAAGCCGCCTTCGCCGTAGTCATCTTTAGATACGTTACTGATTGCCGCCCATACCCCTACCGCCACGCCGCTGTCAAAGCGTTTGGCGACGTCGATCGTTGCGCCTTTATCTTTTGCCAGATATTGCCCAACGCTAAGTTTCATCAGTACGCCATTGAGCGTCGGCGGGTTCAAGTAAGCCGTCACGAAACCTGTTGGCGTGGAATAATCGGTGAAACGCATCATGTTGTCCCAGTCACGCTGCTTCACGTAGTTAACGTCCACACCCAGCGCCCAGCTGGCATCTAGCGGGCGATAAAGCAGCTCGGAACCGACACCGGCATACATCGTTTCCAGATAACCGCCATACACCTGGCCATAGAAACCATTGCCTAAGTCAGCAAAATAGTTCGCCTGCAAGTTGTTGAGATAAACGTCATTGCGAACGTAGTCACGGATATGCGTGCGCACGCGGGGCAGGGTAGAGTCCGCGGGCAACAGCGAAGACTTAAACTTGTCGTAGTTGTTGTAAATATTGGTGAAAATACCGCCATCAAGCAGCAGGTGGTCGGTAAACCAGTAGCGGGCACTGGACATCAGCCCCAGCTGGAACATATAGAAATCTTCCGGGCCGCCCAGCGACTGTGAAAGTGTTGGGTTGAAAGAGTAGCTAAAGCGATCTTCACGAATACGGTAGCCCCGACCAAAGGCAGAAAGATCTTCAGCTTCAACACGTTGTTGTTGCAGTGGCTCTGATTGACCAGGCGCTGTACCTGCCAGCTGTTTGCGCAGGCTGGCTACGTCGGTTTCGGTAGTCACCATCGCCATATGCTCGCGCTTTTGCGTCACGCTAATCTTCTCAACGCCTTGCGGCAGGTTATTCACCAGAATCCGGTTGGCACGATCGACCGCTTCACGAGAGTCACGGTATTTGTATTGCTGACCAGACATATACAGTGTCTTATCGCGTAGCTGAATTTCTGGCGCGTCAAAGCCCGCGTTATACTTCAGGGCGGTAAGTTGGTTTGCTACCGTGGTGTACTGCAATCCTTCAGATTCAGGCGCAGGTTGATATGCCGGTTTTGGCGTATCGCGCAGGGCAGGGCGCAGATCGTTGAAATTGGTCCGTAACGTGAAGCCAAACATCAACGTGTTACCGCGTTCATAACTCAGGTTGAGATCTGCCCAGCTGGCAGCGCGATAAACTGCGCCGACGTTGAAATGGCTTGCCTGAGGCAGTTTGCCAGCGAAATCATTCTGGTAATTGTTTCCATCGTATTCGAGTTTCAGACGCAGGGGATTCCACGGCGTTTGATACTCAATGCCGCCAAAGATGGAAGCCGGGCCACGAAAGATATCGCTAAAGCTGATATCGCCCGCATCGTGAGACTCTGCGCGATGACAATATTTATCGCTCACCCGGCAAAACGGGTTGGTAATATTGCCCGCATTACCGGCGTAGCCCCATGCCATCCCGAGGGTGAAATCAAATGGCCCCGCTTGCTTGCTGGCCACCAGATACTCACCGTCAAACAGACCCGTACCAGCAATATCACGTTTACCAAACGCCACTTGCGGTAGCCAGTAACCTTCTTCCCACAGGCGAAGTTTAAAATCGAATGATTTGTCTTTGTATGACTGATCGCCGCTGAAATCTTCCCACTGGCTATATTTGCGTGTGCGCACATCCGTATAACGAATGGTGCCTTCCAGCCATGGGAACAGCGCCACGGAGGTGGAGTAGAACCGGTATTGATCGTTATCCCGGTAGTTGACGCTGAATTCACCTTCCGGTGCGATGCGCGCATTTGGCATCTGCAACAATCCTGTGCCGCCAAAGTCTGATTGCGACGAACCCAGCGGATCCGGGTAGGTTAATACTTCAGCATGACAGGCACTGGAGACGGCAATGGCCAGGCAGCTTAAAAGATAAGAATTCTTCTTCATCAGTCAGGAACACGTTGCGTTAAAACAGACACAATCTGGTCATTTAAATCAGCATATTTTTCGGGCAGTACATGCGCAGAAAAGCCCAACCAAAGCTGGCTGCCAGGCGGTGGTTCCACATGTCTTTTATTCCACAGGGCAACAGGGGCGACGACAGTCTCACCCTCAGGCGTAATCACCATAACGTTATTCTTGTCCGCGCCTGCAAGGCGGGGGTGATCTTGCAGATAATCGGTAACGCTACGGCCTGCCTGCCAGGGCAATTGCCCGGCCCCAGAAACCGCACCCAGCAGAGTAATAGTCACCGGACGCTGTACGGTATAGAGCGTATAGTCCCCGACCAACGGGGGATTGCTGTTCTCATCCACTCGTACAAAATCAGGATCCAGTTTGACCGGTAAGCGACCAGTGATATTGAGATTGAGTAACTGCTGGCGCACGGATTTAATCGTTGCCGCCACATCGTCGTCAGCTTCTGCTTCCCAGGAAGCAAGCTGTGCCATGACATGTTGGTAGTCTTTAAGCGCTTTAGCTTTCGCCGCAGAGTCGGTCAGCAAGGCACCAGGCCACCAGAGGCGATCGCGCAGTTGCGGTTGTGTCACCAACTGGACAACATTTTCCACGGGGCCAACGGAAAGTGTCTGTTGTTCGCCAGGCAGATAAATAGTCACCGTTCCTTGCGCAAAGGCATGGGGTGTCATTACGTAAAGTACGCTGGCAATGAAATACGACTGTAATTTATTCATGGTGCGGGTTTAAGAAACGTCATTTCTACGGGAATAACCCCTGCGCCTAACATTTGCCGACTTTGACGAACCTGGCCAGTAGCCGAATCGACCCAGAATGTGTTTTGCCACTGTTTTTCTGGCCGCGTGGAAGTCACCTCTTCCTGCCAGACATTACACAGCACATTGCGACCCGCAATATTCAGCGTCTCTAATCCAGCAAAGGAAAAAGTAGAACTCAGGGTCGCAGAGCGAAAATGGTTGTCTTCACTCCAGAGAATATCGCGCGTCCAGCGGCTGCCATCTTTTATTGCCAGCGCGTTACGCAGAGGGTCCTGCCCGGAATTTGTCACTTCCAGCAGATTATTATTAAGTTTGACGGTTTTTAAAAGACGTCCATTGTGGGTAACCAGCATGGCGTTATCCTGGGATAACCATTTGCTTTGTTCTTGTTCTATATATCCCAGTACCACAAAGATTCGTTGCCCTTCATTAAGGCGTAAATACATCGTGGAATAAGGCAACGCCTGGATCTGCTGATCCGCTACGGTGATATCCTGATTATCGAAAAGGCTGGCGCGAAATGTATCGACCATACTTTGCTGGCTGTGCGTACATCCCGCAAGAAATAGTGCGAAAATCGATAAAATAAGAGGGCGCGGTGATGCTGCCAACTTACTGATTTAGTGTATGATGGTGTTTTTGAGGTGCTCCAGTGGCTTCTGTTTCTATCAGCT
>NZ_JAVUPQ010000013.1:0-82540 GCF_032029835.1 Escherichia sp. AM3
CGGTGGAGCTGCATGACAAAGTCATCGGGCATTATCTGAACATAAAACACTATCAATAAGTTGGAGTCATTACCCGAGTTGATGCTCCAGCCGGGAAATTCGGTCAGAAAGTACGGCGATTTCCGGGTCAGTCGCTTTCTCCTGCGACGCAACATGTGACTGCATGCCCCACCCGCGCTCCGGTTGATAGAGCGTCGCCCAGATCCACAGGAACGGCCAGATAACATGCAGAGTAAACAGGCTCACCCAGCCCGCCGTATGAATAGCGTCGGCATGGGGATGGTTGCGCTTTTTGGCAATCAGATAAGGGATGTCATGTATCGCGATGATTCCATAAAAAATCACCAGAAAGACGAAGATCAGCACTCCCAACGCGAAATAGTTTAGAAACATATCTGCCTCGGATTCACGTTTATCAGTGTTGTTTTTGGGCTGGCAGCCAGAAGGGAGTCAGGCTGATATTTTGACAATAATCCGGGTTCGCGATTCTCGCCATAACACCAAAGAATAATTTTTAGAGGTGATGAGTTGCTTAGTTACATAACGATTGTATGACGAAGGCATAACATGCTGTAGATCACATCAGGTGAACGCCGTAAGAAAATATCTTGTGATTCAGATCACAAAGATTCAACAAACCATCAAAACAAAAATGTGACATTACTCACATTTAAATGCCATTTTTAGCGAAAATCGCCGCCTTGTTGCTTTTTTACACAAGCGTTTTGTGATGAGCATCACGTCAATTACCTCTCTACCCCCTATATTTATGTGACTGATATCACACAAAAGGCCGTCGACTGGACAGTTAACCGATTCAGTGCCAGATTTCGCAGTATCTACAAGGTCCGGCTACCTCTGCCGCTACATTAACAAAAAACCTCGGGCTTCCAGCCTGCGCGACAGCAAACATAAGAAGGGGTGTTTTTATGTCATCCGATATTAAGATCAAAGTGCAAAGCTTTGGTCGTTTCCTCAGCAACATGGTGATGCCAAATATCGGCGCGTTTATCGCGTGGGGTATCATCACCGCATTATTTATTCCAACAGGGTGGTTACCGAACGAGACGCTGGCGAAGCTAGTCGGACCGATGATCACTTACCTCCTGCCGCTGCTGATCGGTTATACCGGTGGTAAGCTGGTAGGCGGCGAACGTGGCGGCGTAGTCGGTGCCATCACCACCATGGGCGTTATCGTCGGCGCAGACATGCCGATGTTCCTCGGTTCTATGATTGCAGGTCCGCTGGGCGGCTGGTGCATTAAGCACTTCGACCGCTGGGTAGACGGTAAGATCAAATCCGGTTTTGAGATGCTGGTGAATAACTTCTCCGCTGGCATCATCGGGATGATCCTCGCCATTCTGGCATTCCTCGGCATTGGCCCGATTGTTGAAGCCCTGTCCAAAATGCTGGCTGCGGGCGTTAACTTCATGGTTGTCCATGACATGCTGCCACTGGCATCTATCTTTGTTGAACCGGCGAAAATCCTGTTCCTCAACAACGCCATTAACCACGGTATCTTCTCGCCGCTGGGTATTCAGCAGTCCCATGAACTGGGTAAATCCATCTTCTTCCTGATTGAAGCTAACCCAGGTCCAGGTATGGGCGTGCTGCTGGCGTACATGTTCTTTGGTCGTGGTAGTGCTAAACAGTCTGCGGGCGGTGCGGCAATCATCCACTTCCTGGGTGGTATCCACGAAATCTACTTCCCGTATGTGCTGATGAATCCGCGTCTGATCCTGGCCGTTATCCTCGGCGGTATGACTGGCGTGTTCACGCTGACTATCCTGGGCGGTGGTCTGGTTTCTCCAGCATCTCCGGGGTCTATCCTTGCGGTACTGGCGATGACGCCAAAAGGTGCTTACTTCGCTAACATCGCGGGTGTGTGTGCGGCGATGGCTGTCTCCTTCGTTGTCTCTGCTATTTTGCTGAAAACCAGCAAAGTGAAAGAAGAAGATGATATTGAAGCAGCAACTCGTCGTATGCAGGACATGAAAGCTGAGTCTAAAGGCGCATCTCCGCTGTCTGCTGGCGATGTGACTAACGACCTGAGCCACGTACGTAAAATCATCGTTGCCTGTGACGCCGGTATGGGTTCCAGTGCGATGGGCGCAGGCGTTCTGCGTAAGAAAATTCAGGATGCAGGTCTGTCGCAGATTTCTGTTACTAACAGCGCGATCAACAACCTGCCGCCAGATGTGGACCTCGTCATCACTCACCGTGACCTGACCGAACGCGCTATGCGCCAGGTTCCGCAGGCACAGCATATTTCGCTGACCAACTTCCTCGACAGCGGCCTGTACACCAGCCTGACCGAACGTCTGGTTGCTGCCCAACGCCACACGGCAAACGAAGAGAAAGTAAAAGACAGCCTGAAAGACAGCTTTGACGATTCCAGTGCTAACCTGTTCAAGCTAGGCGCGGAGAACATCTTCCTCGGTCGCAAAGCGGCAACCAAAGAAGAAGCGATTCGTTTTGCTGGCGAGCAGCTGGTGAAAGGCGGTTACGTTGAGCCGGAATACGTTCAGGCGATGCTGGATCGTGAAAAACTGACCCCGACTTATCTGGGTGAGTCTATCGCGGTGCCACACGGTACGGTTGAAGCGAAAGATCGCGTACTGAAAACGGGCGTCGTGTTCTGCCAGTACCCGGAAGGCGTGCGCTTCGGTGAAGAAGAAGATGACATTGCCCGTCTGGTGATTGGTATTGCTGCCCGTAACAACGAGCACATTCAGGTTATCACCAGCCTGACCAATGCACTGGATGATGAGTCCGTCATCGAGCGTCTGGCACACACCACCAGCGTGGATGAAGTGCTGGAACTGCTGGCAGGTCGTAAGTAATCCAATCCCACCCTCTCCACATGGAGAAGGTGGGGTTAATTGCCTGATGCGCTACGCTTATCAGGCCTACAGGATGCATCACAATTTGTTGAATTTGCACGTTCTTGTAGGCCGGATAAGGCGCTTACGCCGCATCCGGCGCTGCCCCTCTCCTCACGGAGAGGGTTTGGGTGAGGGAAAAGCCTCACCCCAGCCCTCTCGGGTAAAAACATTGATGAAGGTTAATACTATGAAAGCATTACATTTTGGCGCAGGTAATATCGGTCGTGGCTTTATCGGTAAACTGCTGGCAGACGCGGGTATCCAACTGACGTTTGCCGATGTCAATCAGGTGGTACTTGATGCCCTGAATGCCCGTCATAGCTATCAGGTACATGTGGTTGGTGAAACCGAGCAGGTAGATACCGTTTCCGGCGTCAATGCTGTCAGCAGCATTGGTGATGATGTCGTTGATCTGATTGCTCAGGTTGATTTAGTCACTACCGCCGTTGGCCCGGTTGTGCTGGAACGTATTGCTCCGGCAATCGCCAAAGGGCTGGTGAAACGTAAAGAACAAGGTAATGAATCCCCGCTGAACATCATCGCCTGTGAAAACATGGTACGCGGTACCACGCAGCTGAAAGGCCATGTGATGAACGCCCTGCCGGAAGACGCCAAAGCGTGGGTAGAAGAACACGTTGGCTTTGTCGATTCCGCCGTTGACCGCATCGTACCGCCTTCGGCTTCGGCAACTAACGATCCGCTGGAAGTGACGGTAGAAACTTTCAGCGAATGGATTGTCGATAAAACGCAGTTCAAAGGCGCACTGCCGAACATCCCAGGCATGGAGTTAACCGACAACCTGATGGCATTTGTCGAACGTAAACTCTTCACCCTGAACACGGGTCATGCTATAACCGCGTACCTCGGAAAACTGGCCGGTCATCAGACCATTCGTGACGCGATTCTCGACGAGAAAATCCGCGCGGTGGTAAAAGGTGCGATGGAAGAAAGTGGTGCAGTATTGATCAAGCGCTACGGCTTTGACGCTGACAAGCATGCGGCGTACATCCAGAAAATCCTCGGTCGTTTTGAGAACCCGTATCTGAAAGATGATGTTGAGCGCGTAGGCCGTCAGCCGCTGCGTAAACTGAGTGCTGGCGACCGTCTGATCAAGCCACTGCTCGGTACGCTGGAATATGGTCTGCCACATAAAAACCTGATTGAAGGTATTGCCGCTGCAATGCACTTCCGCAGTGAAGATGATCCGCAGGCTCAGGAACTGGCAGCACTGATCGCTGACAAAGGTCCGCAGGCGGCGCTGGCACAGATTTCTGGTCTTGATGCCAACAGCGAGGTTGTATCCGAGGCGGTAACCGCTTATAAAGCAATGCAATAATGGTGGACCAGGCGCAGGACACCCTGCGCCCGAATAACAGATTGTCAGATATGCAGGCAACAATGGAACAAACCCAGGCCTTTGAAAACCGTGTGCTTGAGCGTCTGAATGCTGGCAAAACCGTGCGAAGCTTTCTGATCACCGCCGTCGAGCTCCTGACCGAGGCGGTAAATCTTCTGGTGCTTCAGGTATTCCGCAAAGACGATTACGCGGTGAAGTATGCTGTAGAACCGTTACTCGACGGCGATGGTCCGCTGGGCGATCTTTCTGTGCGTTTAAAACTCATTTACGGGTTGGGCGTCATTAACCGCCAGGAATACGAAGATGCGGAACTGCTGATGGCATTGCGTGAAGAGCTAAATCACGACGGCAACGAGTACGCCTTTACCGACGACGAAATCCTTGGACCCTTTGGTGAACTGCACTGCGTGGCGGCGTTACCACCGCCGCCACAGTTTGAACCAGCAGACTCCAGTTTGTATGCAATGCAAATTCAGCGCTATCAACAGGCTGTGCGATCAACAATGGTCCTTTCACTGACTGAGCTGATTTCCAAAATCAGCTTAAAAAAAGCCTTTCAAAAGTAAGCAACGTCTGCTTACTGCCCCTCTACCTGCTTCGGCCGATAAAGCCGACGATAATACTCCAGACGTTGTAGATATAACGGCACGCTTTCATCGGGTATTCCGGACGGAATCGCGTTACGGGGAGGAAGTTTTTTCAGATACTCCCGGAACGCCTGGCTTGATGCCATGAAATCTACGGCTTTATCGATAAGAAGCGGAACGTTTTCACCTAATTTGCCCATGATGATATCTCCGTATTACCCCGCGCCGGGAATGCGCGGCCGCCAATTTTAGTTTAGGTTCCCGGTAAAGATGACATTAAGGAAAACGTGCTGAATCCTCAATAATCATCCGCTGCTGTTTATTATCTTTTTTCTATAGATTTCTTAATTAATCAACGAATTGCGTAGTTTTTGAGCATGTTAATGATTACGTGCAGAACTATTACAATGTCATCAGTTGTGAACAAAGCACTTGGTCGCGCATACTAGGGGCTATAAATTTATCTTTATCAGAAGCCATCACATGAAAGAAGTCGAAAAAAACGAAATCAAACGTCTCAGCGATCGCCTGGACGCCATCCGCCACCAGCAGGCCGATCTGTCGCTGGTTGAAGCCGCAGACAAATATGCCGAGCTGGAAAAAGAGAAAGCCACGCTGGAAGCAGAAATTGCTCGCCTGCGTGAGGTTCATAGCCAAAAACTGAGTAAAGAAGCACAAAAACTGATGAAGATGCCGTTTCAGCGCGCAATTACCAAAAAAGAGCAGGCTGATATGGGCAAGCTGAAGAAAAGTGTTCGCGGACTGGTGGTTGTGCACCCAATGACCGCACTGGGCCGTGAAATGGGCCTGGAAGAGATGACCGGGTTTTCAAAGACCGCGTTTTAAGCCCCTCAGACGACTGGTACGATCGTATCAACCCGCATCTGACTTGCGTTAGCTGGTCAATGCGGGGACTCTCCTGTCTACTCGCCTAATGACCAAACAATTCACTCCCCTTACGTCGATTTACCGCTGGTTGATATTCTGAAAATGCATCTTTACCGAAATAACCACCTATAAACAATAAAAATATATAGAAGATATCATTTATTAATTAACAAGCAGTTACGTCTCTTTTTTTCGGATTTAATTGTGAAATTTTAATCATCATATTCATACAATCAATTATCTGTAAAATTTTTCCCATACATGGTTTCTTTCATATTTGACATTTATTAATAATCATCATTAGAATCCACGAAAAATATTATATTCATACAAACACAGACATCTTTTGAAACTAATGATACATTTTTATGATGAATGCTTAAAACAATATTTAATCGACACACATCACTGTCATTAATGTAAAGCAACATAGATCACCAATAATACAATGGACAACTCTACCGGCATTGATCGCTGGTCGGAGGCAATAAGGATTTTCACATGAACTTGAAGAAGATTTTTTTCAGTGCTGTCACTGTTTCAGTTCTCTGCGCATTAACGGGATGTGACTACATTCAAGAAGGCAAGCCAGAAAGTAGTTTACTGAAACAAGAAGAAGAACATAACAATAAAATTGTGCTACTTGAAAAACAACAAGCACAGCTAAAGAGTCAACTCGAAACTATTCAAAAACAACAAACTGGCATAATAAACAGCACAAAGACTTTAACTCACGTAATTAAATCCGTTAAAGACCAACAAAATACTTTTATTTTTACCGAGTTTAACCCAGCAAAAACGAAGTATTTCATCCTGAACAACGGTTCGGTGGCTTTAGCGGGCCGAGTGTTATCCATTGACGCCACAGAGAATGGCAGTGTTATTCATATTTCACTGGTCAACTTATTAAGTATACCAATCTCAAACATTGGCTTTAATGCGACATGGGGTGGTGAAAAACCTGTCGATGCCAAAGAGTTTGCCCGGTGGCAACAATTACTTTTCAACACATCAATGACATCCACATTGAAATTATTACCAGGTCAATGGCAAGACATTAATTTGACACTGAAGGGTGTATCGCCAAATAACCTGGGATATCTGAAGTTAGCCATCAATATGGAAAATATTCAGTTTGACAATCTTCCCGCTGCTGATAATCGGCAGAAAAGAAGCAAAAAATAAATGCAATTAGTACGCTTATAACAAGGAATAGCGAGCATCATTAATGAACAAAATATTTAAAGTTATCTGGAACCCTGCCACAGGGAATTATACTGTTACCAGCGAAACGGCAAAAAGCCGTGGCAAGAAATCTGGGCGCAGTAAGCTGTTAATTTCTGCGCTGGTTGCGGGTGGGTTGTTGTCATCGTTTGGGGCGCTGGCTGATAATTACGACGGTCAGGGCGTTGATTACGGCGATGGCTCAGCTAGTGACGGCTGGGTTGCTATCGGTAAAGGTGCAAAAGCAAATATTTTTTTAAACAACGCTGGTGCCAGTACCGCTTTAGGTTATGACGCTATAGCTGAAGGCCAATATAGCTCTGCCATCGGCTCAAAAACCCATGCTATTGGTGGTGCATCAATGGCCTTTGGGGTTAGTGCAATCTCTGAAGGTGACAGGAGTATCGCGCTGGGTGCATCGTCGTATTCATTCGGCCAATACTCAATGGCCCTTGGTCGTTATTCCAAAGCGCTGGGTAGATTGTCTATAGCTATGGGGGATAGCTCCAAAGCGGATGGAGCAAACGCCATTGCGCTGGGAAATGCCGCTAAGGCGGCTGGTATTATGAGCATCGGTCTCGGTGATAATGCCAATGCGTCACAAGATTATGCTATGGCGCTGGGAGCAGAAAGCGAAGCCGCTGAAAATGCGACCGCTATCGGCAATAAAGCGCATGCAAAAGGAGTGAATAGCATCGCGTTGGGTAATGGCAGCCAGGCTCTGGCAGATAGTGCAATTGCTATTGGCCAGGGCAACAAGGCTAACGGCGCTGATGCTATCGCTCTGGGTAATGGTAGCCAGTCGAGTGGCTTAAACGCTATTGCCTTAGGTAAGGCCAGTGTTGTAACTGGCGATAATAGTCTTGCGCTTGGGAGCAATACCAATGCCAACGGTATTAACTCTGTCGCGCTGGGCGCAGGTTCTATTGCGGATCAAGACGATAGCGTTTCTGTCGGCAGTGACTCATTACAACGCAAGATCGTTAATGTAAAAAATGGCACGATCAAGGCTGATAGCCACGACGCCATTAATGGCTCACAGCTTTATGCCATCAGCGACTCGGTGGCAAAACGGCTTGGCGGGGGTTCATCGGTAAACGTTGACGACGGTACTGTTAAAGCACCAACCTACAATTTAAAAAATGGTAACAAAAATAACGTTGGCGATGCGCTCACTGTACTCGATCAATTCACCCTGCAATGGGATCAAAACAGAGACAAATACAGCGCCGCTCATGGTAGCTCAACTGCCAGCGTAATCACCGATGTGGCGGATGGCGCAGTTTCAGATTCCAGTAAAGACGCGGTTAACGGTTCACAACTGAAAGCCACCAATGATGATGTTGAGACCAATACCACCAATATCGCTACCAATACCGGAAATATTGCAACTAACACTGCAAATATTGCTACCAACACCACCAATATCACTAATTTGACAGATACTGTTGGCGACCTTAAAGATGATGCCCTGCTCTGGAATGGCACTGCATTCAACGCCGCTCATGGTACGGAAACCACCAGCACCATCACCAACGTGAAAGCTGGTACCCTTTCGGATGACAGTACTGACGCGGTTAATGGCTCGCAACTGAAAGACACTAACGATAACGTGGCGACCAACACCACCAATATCGCTAGCAACACGGCTAACATTGCCACTAACACCAGTAATATTGCCGATAACACTGCCAACATTGCTACCAACACCAGTAATATTGCCGATAACACTGCCAACATTGCGACCAACACCAGCAATATTGCAGGTAACACTGCCAACATTGCTACCAATACCACTAATATCGCGGCTAACACCACAAGCATAAATAGCCTGAACACGTCTGTGGATGCTCTTGAACAGGATGCTATGCTCTGGAACGGCACTGCATTCAACGCCGCTCATGGTACGGAAACCACCAGCACCATCACTAATGTGAAAGCTGGCACCCTTTCGGATGACAGTACTGACGCGGTTAATGGCTCGCAACTGAAAGCTACTAACGATAACGTGGCAACCAACACCACCAATATCGCCAGCAATACGGCTAACATTGCGACCAACACCGCCAATATTAATACTCTCAATACGTCGATCGATACCCTTGAGCAGGATGCAATACTCTGGAACGGAACAGCGTATAGCGCCGCGCACGGTACAGAAACAGCCAGCACTATTACCAACGTTAAAGCAGGTACTTTATCTGAAAATAGTACGGACGCAGTTAACGGTGCGCAGCTGAACGCGACTAACGCGAATGTGGCGACCAACACCACCAATATTGCTACTAACACCGCCAGCATTAATACTCTGAATACATCCATTGACGCTCTGGAACAGGATGCGCTGCTTTGGGATGGCACTGCATTCAGTGCAGCGCATGGTGCAAACAAAGATGCCAGCAAAATCACCAATGTCCTGGCAGGGACTGTATCATCCGCCAGTACTGATGCCATTAATGGCAGCCAGCTTCATGGGTTGAGCAGTTCGATCGCCACCTATCTTGGTGGTGGTGCCACTGTGAGCGATTCTGGCGTATTTAGCGGCCCTACCTATAACATTGATGGTAATGATTACACCAATGTTGGTGCTGCACTTGACGCCATTAACACCTCACTTAGCGACTCACTCGGCGATGCCCTCCTTTGGGATAGCACGACTGGCGCATTTAGTGCCAAACACGGTTCTACCGCCAGCGTAATCACTAACGTCGCAGACGGTGCAGTCTCTGACTCTAGCTCTGATGCTGTGAATGGTTCACAACTGTACGATGTAAGCAACTCTGTTGTCGATGTTCTGGGTGGTGGTGCTGGCGTGAATACGGATGGCAGCATCAGTGCACCAACGTACACCATTGCTAACACTGATTACGATAATGTCGGCGATGCCCTAAACGCGCTTGATACCACTCTTGACGATGCGATGCTATGGGATGCTACCGCAGGTGAAAATGGTGCCTTCAGTGCCAGCCACGATGGCAGTGCCAGCAAAATAACTAACGTCGCGGCAGGAACAATTTCTGACACCAGCACCGATGCGGTTAATGGGGCTCAACTCCACGGCGTTAGCAGTTCCGTCGCTGAGGCTCTTGGTGGTGGTGCGGCGGTGAATTCTGACGGCAGCATCAGCGCACCGACTTACACCATTGCTGATACCGACTATACCAACGTCGGCGATGCGATGAATGCAATTGACTCAACCCTGGATAACGCCTTGCTTTGGGACGCTACCGCAGGTGAAAACGGTGCGTTTAACGCCAGCCATGATGGCAAAGCCAGTGTCATCACCAACGTAGCCAATGGTCAGATTAACGAAACCAGCACCGACGCGGTTAACGGTTCCCAGTTAAATGCCACGAATATGTTGATCCAGAATATTGCCGGTGATACCAGCGAAAGCTATATCACAGAGAACGGTGAAGGTATCAACTATGTGCGTACTAACGACAGCGGCTTAGTCTTTGAGGATGCCAGTGCTACGGGTGTGGGCGCTACAGCTGTAGGTTATAACTCCGTCGCATCAGGCGATAGCAGTGTGGCAATTGGACAGAACAGCAGCAGTACTATTGAATCTGGAATTGCTCTGGGCAGCAGTTCTGTGTCTAACCGTGTCATCCTTCAGGGCTCCCGTGATACCAGCGTAACCGAAGATGGCGTAGTCATTGGTTATAACACCAGTGATGGCGAACTGCTTGGCGCGTTGTCAATTGGTGATGACGGTAAATATCGTCAAATCATCAACGTCGCCGATGGTTCCGAAGCCCATGACGCCGTTACGGTTCGCCAGTTGCAGAATGCGATTGGTGCTGTAGCAACGACACCGTCCAAATACTTCCATGCTAATTCAACGGAAGAAGATTCACTGGCTGTCGGTGAAGACTCACTGGCAATGGGTGCGAAAACCATTGTTAATGGTGATGCCGGGATCGGTATTGGCCTGAACACTCTGGTGTTAACTGATGCAATCAACGGTATTGCTATCGGTAGCAACGCGAGTGCAAATCATGCAAACAGTATTGCGATGGGTAGTGGTTCCCAGACCACCCGTGGTGCGCAGACTGACTACACCGCCTACAACATGGACGCGCCGCAGAATTCTGTCGGTGAATTCTCTGTCGGCAGCGAAGACGGTCAACGTCAGATCACCAACGTCGCGGCTGGTTCAGCGGATACCGATGCGGTTAACGTAGGTCAGTTGAAAGTCACTGATGAGCGCGTAGCGCAAAATACCCAGAGCATTACTAACCTGAACAATCAGGTCACTAATCTGGATACTCGCGTTACTAATATCGAAAACGGTATTGGCGACATTGTCACCACCGGTAGCACCAAGTACTTCAAGACCAACACCGATGGCGTAGATGCCAACGCCCAGGGTAAAGATAGCGTTGCTATTGGTTCTGGTTCCATTGCTGCCGCTGACAACAGCGTCGCACTGGGTACCGGTTCCGTTGCAGATGAAGAAAATACAATCTCTGTAGGTTCTTCCACTAACCAACGCCGTATTACTAACGTTGCCGCAGGTAAAAATGCTACCGATGCTGTTAACGTTGCGCAGTTGAAGTCTTCTGAGGCGGGCGGCGTGCGTTACGACACCAAAGCTGATGGTTCTATCGACTATAGCAATATCACCCTCGGTGGCGGCAACGGTGGTACGACTCGTATCAGCAACGTCTCCGCTGGCGTCAACAACAACGACGCGGTGAACTACGCGCAGTTGAAGCAAAGCGTGCAGGAAACGAAGCAATACACCGATCAGCGGATGGTTGAGATGGATAACAAACTGTCTAAAACCGAAAGCAAGTTGAGTGGTGGTATCGCTTCTGCAATGGCAATGACCGGTCTGCCGCAGGCTTATACACCGGGTGCCAGCATGGCTTCTATTAGTGGCGGTACTTACAACGGTGAATCGGCAGTTGCTTTAGGTGTATCGATGGTGAGCGCCAATGGTCGTTGGGTCTACAAATTACAAGGTAGTACCAATAGCCAGGGTGAATACTCCGCCGCACTCGGTGCCGGTATTCAGTGGTAATGATCCATTAAGTTAGTGTGACTAAGGGCAAACGCCAAATTGCCTGATGCGCTACGCGCATCAGGCAAGATAAGGCGCTCTGGATCAACAACCTAAGGGCAATTCTCTGATGAGGATTGCCCTTTTCTTTACCAGACATCTCCCCCCACAAGAATTGGCCCTACCAATTCTTCGCTTATCTGACCTCTGGTTCACAATTTCCCAATTAAAACTCACATCAATGTTGCCAATACATAACATTTAGTTAACCATTCATTGTCATTATCCCTACACAACACAATTGGCAGTGCCACTTTTACACAACGTGTGACAAGGAGATGAGCAACAGACTCATTACACGATGTGCGTGGACTCCAGGAGACCTGCAATGAATCTCTGGCAACAAAACTACGATCCCGCCGGGAATATCTGGCTTTCCAGTCTGATAGCATCGCTTCCCATCCTGTTTTTCTTCTTTGCGCTGATTAAGCTCAAACTGAAAGGATACGTCGCCGCCTCGTGGACGGTGGCAATCGCCCTTGCCGTGGCTTTGCTGTTCTATAAAATGCCGGTCGCTAACGCGCTGGCCTCGGTGGTTTATGGTTTCTTCTACGGGTTGTGGCCCATCGCGTGGATCATTATTGCAGCGGTGTTCGTCTATAAGATCTCGGTGAAAACCGGGCAGTTTGACATCATTCGCTCGTCTATTCTTTCGATAACCCCTGACCAGCGTCTGCAAATGCTGATCGTCGGTTTCTGTTTCGGCGCGTTCCTTGAAGGAGCCGCAGGCTTTGGCGCACCGGTAGCAATTACCGCCGCATTGCTGGTCGGCCTGGGTTTTAAACCGCTGTACGCCGCCGGGCTGTGCCTGATTGTTAACACCGCGCCAGTGGCATTTGGTGCGATGGGCATTCCAATCCTGGTTGCCGGACAGGTAACAGGTATCGACAGCTTTGAGATTGGTCAGATGGTGGGGCGGCAGCTACCGTTTATGACCATTATCGTGCTGTTCTGGATCATGGCGATTATGGACGGCTGGCGCGGTATCAAAGAGACGTGGCCTGCGGTCGTGGTTGCGGGCGGCTCGTTTGCCATCGCTCAGTACCTTAGCTCTAACTTCATTGGGCCGGAGCTGCCGGACATTATCTCTTCGCTGGTATCACTGCTCTGCCTGACGCTGTTCCTCAAACGCTGGCAGCCAGTGCGTGTATTCCGTTTTGGTGATTTGGGGGCGTCACAGGTTGATATGACGCTGGTCCACACCGGTTACACTGCGGGTCAGGTGTTACGTGCCTGGACACCGTTC
Organism: Escherichia sp. AM3; assembly: GCF_032029835.1. NCBI lineage: Bacteria > Pseudomonadati > Pseudomonadota > Gammaproteobacteria > Enterobacterales > Enterobacteriaceae > Escherichia > Escherichia sp. AM3. The sequence continues at coordinate 13,256 of NZ_JAVUPQ010000013.1, forward strand.
CTGTTCCTGACAGCTACCGTAACACTGTGGAGTATCCCGCCGTTTAAAGCCCTGTTCGCATCGGGTGGCGCGCTGTATGAGTGGGTGATCAATATTCCGGTGCCGTACCTCGATAAACTGGTTGCCCGTATGCCGCCAGTGGTCAGCGAGGCTACAGCCTATGCCGCCGTGTTTAAGTTTGACTGGTTCTCTGCCACCGGCACCGCCATTCTGTTTGCTGCACTGCTCTCGATTGTCTGGCTGAAGATGAAACCGTCTGACGCTATCAGCACCTTCGGCAGCACGCTGAAAGAACTGGCTCTGCCCATCTACTCCATCGGTATGGTGCTGGCATTCGCCTTTATTTCGAACTATTCCGGACTGTCATCAACACTGGCGCTGGCACTGGCGCACACCGGTCATGCATTCACCTTCTTCTCGCCGTTCCTCGGCTGGCTGGGGGTATTCCTGACCGGGTCGGATACCTCATCTAACGCCCTGTTCGCCGCGCTGCAAGCCACCGCAGCACAACAAATTGGCGTCTCTGATCTGTTGCTGGTTGCCGCCAATACCACCGGTGGCGTCACCGGTAAGATGATCTCCCCGCAATCTATCGCTATCGCCTGTGCGGCGGTAGGCCTGGTGGGCAAAGAGTCTGATTTGTTCCGCTTTACTGTCAAACACAGCCTGATCTTCACCTGTATAGTGGGCGTGATCACCACGCTTCAGGCTTATGTCTTAACGTGGATGATTCCTTAATGATTGTTTTACCCAGACGCCTGTCAGACGAGGTTGCCGATCGTGTGCGGGCGCTGATTGATGAAAAAAACCTGGAAGCGGGCATGAAGTTGCCCGCTGAGCGCCAACTGGCGATGCAACTCGGCGTATCACGTAATTCACTGCGCGAGGCGCTGGCAAAACTGGTGAGTGAAGGCGTGCTGCTCAGTCGACGCGGCGGCGGGACGTTTATTCGCTGGCGTCATGACACATGGTCGGAGCAAAACATCGTCCAGCCGCTAAAAACACTGATGGCCGATGATCCGGATTACAGTTTCGATATTCTGGAAGCCCGCTACGCCATTGAAGCCAGCACCGCATGGCATGCGGCAATGCGCGCCACACCTGGCGACAAAGAAAAGATTCAGCTTTGCTTTGAAGCAACGCTAAGTGAAGACCCGGATATCGCCTCACAAGCGGACGTTCGTTTTCATCTGGCGATTGCCGAAGCCTCACATAACATCGTGCTGCTGCAAACCATGCGCGGTTTCTTCGATGTCCTGCAATCCTCAGTGAAGCATAGCCGTCAGCGGATGTATCTGGTGCCACCGGTTTTTTCACAACTGACCGAACAACATCAGGCTGTCATTGACGCCATTTTTGCCGGTGATGCTGACGGGGCGCGTAAAGCAATGATGGCGCACCTTAGTTTTGTTCACACCACCATGAAACGATTCGATGAAGATCAGGCTCGCCACGCACGGATTACCCGCCTGCCCGGTGAGCATAATGAGCATTCGAGGGAGAAAAACGCATGATTATTTCCGCAGCCAGCGATTATCGCGCCGCAGCGCAACGCATTCTGCCGCCGTTCCTGTTCCACTATATGGATGGTGGTGCATATTCTGAATACACGCTGCGCCGCAACGTGGAAGATTTGTCAGAAGTGGCGCTGCGCCAGCGTATTCTGAAAAACATGTCCGACTTAAGCCTGGAAACGACGCTGTTTAATGAGAAATTGTCGATGCCGGTGGCACTGGCTCCGGTGGGTTTGTGTGGCATGTATGCGCGTCGTGGCGAAGTTCAGGCAGCCAAAGCGGCGGACGCGCATGGTATTCCGTTTACTCTCTCGACGGTTTCCGTTTGCCCGATTGAAGAAGTCGCGCCAGCCATCAAGCGCCCAATGTGGTTCCAGCTTTATGTACTGCGCGATCGCGGCTTTATGCGTAACGCGCTGGAGCGAGCAAAAGCAGCGGGTTGTTCGACGCTGGTTTTCACCGTGGATATGCCGACACCGGGCGCACGCTACCGTGATGCGCATTCAGGTATGAGCGGCCCGAACGCGGCAATGCGCCGCTACTTGCAAGCGGTGACACATCCGCAATGGGCGTGGGATGTGGGCCTGAACGGTCGTCCACATGATTTAGGTAATATCTCAGCTTATCTCGGCAAACCGACCGGACTGGAAGATTACATCGGCTGGCTGGGGAATAACTTCGATCCGTCCATCTCATGGAAAGACCTTGAATGGATCCGCGATTTCTGGGATGGCCCGATGGTGATCAAAGGGATCCTCGATCCGGAAGATGCGCGCGATGCAGTACGTTTTGGTGCTGATGGAATTGTGGTTTCTAACCACGGTGGCCGCCAGCTGGACGGTGTACTCTCTTCCGCCCGTGCACTGCCTGCTATTGCAGATGCGGTGAAAGGTGATATAGCCATTCTGGCGGATAGCGGAATTCGTAACGGGCTTGATGTCGTGCGTATGATTGCGCTCGGTGCCGACACCGTACTGCTGGGTCGTGCTTTCTTGTATGCGCTGGCAACAGCGGGCCAGGCGGGTGTAGCTAACCTGCTAAATCTGATCGAAAAAGAGATGAAAGTGGCGATGACGCTGACTGGCGCGAAATCGATCAGCGAAATTACGCAAGATTCGCTGGTGCAGGGGCTGGGTAAAGAGTTGCCTGCGGCACTGGCCCCGATGGCGAAAGGGAATGCGGCATAGTCGTTTGCGCCCCCTCCCCCTAACCCTCTCCCTCAGGGAGCTGTCTCTTGATCAGATCTCCTGATCAAGAGACAGGGGGAGGCCGGGGTGAGGGGAAAAGGCCGCACTGCTCACCAATTTTCTGCTATCCTGCCCCCGCACTAAGGGGGCAGTATGCTAAACATCGTACTTTACGAACCAGAAATTCCGCCAAATACTGGCAACATCATCCGTCTTTGCGCTAATACCGGCTTTCGTCTGCATATCATCGAACCGATGGGATTTGCCTGGGACGATAAGCGCCTGCGCCGCGCGGGGCTGGACTATCACGAGTTTACCGCCGTTACGCGTCATCATGACTTTCGCGCGTTCCTCGAAGCAGAAAATCCCCAGCGCCTGTTTGCCCTCACCACGAAAGGTACGCCTGCTCACAGCGCCGTAAGCTATCAGGATGGCGATTATCTGATGTTCGGCCCGGAAACACGCGGCCTGCCAGCGAGCATTCTTGATGCCCTGCCCGCTGAACAAAAAATTCGCATTCCGATGGTGCCGGACAGCCGCAGCATGAACCTGTCCAATGCGGTGTCAGTTGTGGTGTATGAAGCCTGGCGGCAGCTGGGATATCCGGGAGCGTTGTTGAGAGATTAGTTACTGTATGCCGGATAGATGATTACATCGCATCCGGCACGATCACAGGACATTAGATCCCATCCCCATACTCAAATGTATGGTTAATACCGTTGAAATGCTGGTCCATATCCATTGATGGCTTATCGCTGTCTGGTTTACCGACAATACGAGCCGGAACGCCAGCGGCGGTTGTATGCGGCGGCACCGGTTGCAGCACCACGGAACCTGCGCCAATCTTCGCGCCGCGACCAACTTCAATATTGCCGAGGATTTTCGCGCCCGCGCCAATCATCACACCTTCACGAATTTTCGGGTGACGGTCACCACCAGATTTACCCGTACCGCCAAGCGTCACAGATTGCAGAATCGATACGTCGTTTTCAATTACCGCCGTTTCACCCACAACGATGCCCGTGGCGTGGTCGAGCATAATGCCACGGCCAATTTTTGCTGCCGGGTGAATATCGACCTGGAACGTCACAGAAACCTGGTTTTGCAGAAAGATTGCCAATGCGCGACGCCCCTGATTCCACAACCAGTGACCGATGCGATAGGCCTGCAAGGCATGAAAACCCTTCAGGTATAACAACGGGGTTGAGTATTTATCGACTGCCGGGTCGCGGGTACGCACCGCCTGAATATCACAGGCCGCAGAGGCGATCATTTCCGGGTCAGCGGCGTAGGCTTCTTCCACCACTTCACGGATAGCAATAGCAGGCATAATTGGCGATGACAGCTTGTTCGCCAGCATGTAGCTCAGTGCACTTCCAAGGTTTTCGTGCTTGAGTAGCGTCGCGTGGTAAAAACTGGCCAGCATTGGCTCACAGTCCGCCAGCGTTCTGGCTTCGGCTTTAATATTGTTCCAGACAATTTCCAGTTCTTCACACGACATTGCTTACTCCACACGATGAGATAATGACCGGCCCGTTCTGCGCGGGCCGGGTCATAGCGGTAACAAAGGTTCCCTGGGGTTAGTGGCTGCTGCGCTCGTCCTTGCGTGCACGACCTAATAACGTCAATGCTGCCTCGCGCGCGTTTTTTCCGCAATATAATACTTGATAAATTTCCTCGGTTATTGGCATTTCTACGCCGAAGCGATGCGCCAGTTCGCGGACTTCTTTCGTATTGCGGTAGCCTTCCACCACCTGACCAATCTTCTCCTGCGCGCTTTGTACATCCATGCCCTGACCGAGCATCATGCCAAAACGGCGGTTACGCGACTGGTTGTCGGTACAGGTAAGCACCAGATCCCCCAGCCCCGCCATGCCCATAAAGGTGGCAGGATCGGCACCCAGCGCCGCGCCAAGACGCGACATTTCAGCCAGCCCACGGGTGATCAGCGCCGTACGCGCATTCGCACCAAAACCGATACCGTCGGACATCCCCGCACCAATGGCAATGACGTTTTTCACCGCGCCGCCAAGCTGCACGCCAATGAAATCCGGGTTACTGTAAACGCGGAAACTTTTGCCGCAGTGCAGCAGCTGCTGAAGATCATCAGCAAAGGTCTGATCGGTCGAGGCCAGCGAAATAGCTGTCGGTAAACCTGCCGCCAGTTCTTTCGCAAACGTTGGGCCAGAGATAACCGCCAGCGGAATTTGATCGCCTAACGCCTCGCGGGCCACGTCCTGTAACAGACGCCCGGTTTCCGCTTCCAGCCCTTTGGTCGCCCACACCAGACGCGCATCAGGACGCATCAGCGGTTTAATCTGGCGCAGCACTTCACCAAAGACATGGCTGGGTACGACGACGAGAATATTACGGCTGGCTGCCAGCGCAGTGGCGAGATCGCTTTCAAGATGGAGCGTATCGGGAAAAGGCACATCGGGGAGAAACGCGGCGTTACAGCGGTCGCGTTCAAGCGTTGCGATATGTTCAGGGTCATGGCCCCAGAGGACAACCTCGTGGCCATTTCTTGCCAGGGTAATGGCAAGAGCGGTGCCGTACGAGCCGGCACCGATCACAGTCATTGAAGCATTACGTTGGTTCATCAGGCATCCTGATGTTCTTCAGTACCTTCGCCAGCCTGCTGCTGCAAATAGTTCATGAACAGCGCATCGAAGTTAACCGGCGCAAGGTTCAGTTGCGGGAATGTACCGCGGGATACCATGCTGGTGATGCACTCACGAGCATACGGGAACAGAATGTTCGGGCAGTATGCGCCCAGGCAATGTGCCATCTGGGTGCCTTCGATACCCGCGATGGAGAAAATACCGCCCTGCTGAACTTCACACAGGAACGCGGTTTCTTCGCCCAGGGAGGCCGTTACGGTAACACGCAGTACCACTTCGTATACGTCATCTGCCAGTTGGGAAGATGCCGTATCCAGATCAAGTTTAACTTCTGGTTGCCAATCTTTCTGGAAAACGTGCGGCGCGTTCGGCGCTTCGAAAGAGATATCCTTGGTATAAATACGTTGGATCTGGAAAGTCATTTCAGTGTTGTTTTGTTCTGACATGTGTAGAAAACCCTTAAGTGTTGTCCTTAAATACTGCGCAATGTAATGCCAACGTTCACACGTTATTTCAGCAGGGGATCCAGTCCACCACGTGCATCCAATGCATACAAGTCATCACAGCCGCCAATGTGCTGTGCGTCAATAAAAATCTGGGGAACCGTGGTGCGACCGCTGCGTTTGATCATCTCTTCACGCTTGGCGGCATTGCCATCGATCGGCAACTCCTGAAAACTCACGCCCTTGCTGCTCAGCAGTGCTTTTGCACGATGGCAATACGGGCAGGTTTCTTTGGTATAGATTTCAACATTGGCCATAATTTAGCTCCTGTTTTTTTACCCTGAAATTTCATGTTGCAGGGCGGCTGCAAAATGGAGTGTCCCCAGAAGCTTATAACAATAAGTCGCTGGGGGCCTAATTGCAGCTAACGGCCTGCATCATGAAAGACGACAGGTAAATTATTTGCCGCGCACCAGAGGCAAGTTTTCGCCAGCCCAGCCAGCAACGCCCTCTTTCAGCACGAATACTTGCGCAAAACCAGCTTTCGTCAGCGCGTTTGCAGGCTCCTGGCACTGCATGCCAGAACCGTCTACCACGATAACCGGTTTGTCTTTGTGCTTCTCAAGCTCACCAACATTGTTGGCTTTGATTTCGCTCGGCAACAGATTGATAGAACCTGCGATATGGCCTTTACGGAAGTCATCACGCTGACGTAAATCCACAACCACAGCGTCTTCTTTGTTGATCAGACGCGTAGCTTCACCACGAGTAATCACCTTCACTTTCGAGGTCAGGCTCTTAAACGTAGTCACAAGAACCGCCACCAGTAACGCGATCCAGGCGATACTCAGTATGGGATGACGGCCAACAAATTGCATAATTTCTTGCATGGGGGGTAACAACTCCCGACGTAGTGATTAAAAAAACCAGGAAAGGAGTATACCTGCGCGGTGCGGCAAATACAGCCAGCGTGTTAACTGGAATGCAATTTTGCGGGGCACGACGAAAAAAAAGCGCAAATCTGGCATCGGCTTGCCGCGAGCGGTCGTATATTTTGATCTTCAGAGGCTATTTTATCGATTCAGCTGTAGTAAAATTACGCAAATTTTGACTCTTGAGTATGAGGTTGTCGCAATGTCGGTTTCTAAAAAACCTATGGTACTGGTGATTCTGGATGGCTATGGCTATCGTGAAGAACAGCAGGATAACGCCATTTTTAGTGCTAAAACCCCGGTAATGGATGCACTGTGGGCCAATCGTCCGCATACCCTGATCGACGCTTCCGGTCTGGAAGTCGGTCTGCCTGACCGTCAGATGGGTAACTCCGAAGTAGGCCACGTTAACCTGGGTGCCGGCCGCATCGTGTATCAGGACCTGACTCGTCTGGACGTTGAAATCAAAGATCGCGCTTTCTTTGCTAATCCAGTGCTGACTGGCGCGGTAGATAAAGCGAAAAACGCAGGTAAAGCAGTACACATTATGGGTCTGCTCTCCGCAGGCGGCGTACACAGCCACGAAGATCACATCATGGCGATGGTAGAACTGGCAGCTGAACGCGGCGCAGAAAAAATCTACCTGCACGCATTCCTTGACGGTCGCGACACCCCGCCGCGCAGTGCTGAATCCTCGCTGAAAAAATTTGAAGAGAAATTTGCTGCGCTGGGTAAAGGCCGCGTAGCGTCCATCATTGGTCGTTACTACGCGATGGACCGCGATAACCGTTGGGATCGCGTTGAAAAAGCCTATGACCTGCTGACTCTGGCGCAGGGTGAGTTCCAGGCCGATACTGCCGTTGCTGGTTTGCAGGCAGCTTATGCTCGCGACGAAAACGACGAGTTCGTGAAAGCGACCGTTATTCGTGCAGAAGGTCAGCCAGATGCGGCAATGGAAGACGGCGATGCGCTGATTTTCATGAACTTCCGTGCTGACCGCGCGCGCGAAATCACTCGTGCATTCGTAAACGCAGATTTCGACGGCTTCGCGCGTAAGAAAGTGGTTAACGTCGATTTCGTGATGCTGACCGAATACGCCGCTGACATCAAAACTGCGGTTGCTTACCCACCCGCTTCCCTGGTTAACACCTTCGGCGAGTGGATGGCGAAAAACGACAAAACTCAGTTGCGTATTTCCGAAACCGAAAAATATGCCCACGTTACTTTCTTCTTCAACGGTGGCGTAGAAGAGTCGTTCAAAGGCGAAGATCGCATTCTGATCAACTCACCGAAAGTGGCTACCTACGATCTGCAACCGGAAATGAGCTCCGCAGAGCTGACCGAAAAACTGGTTGCGGCAATCAAGAGCGGCAAATACGACACCATTATCTGTAACTATCCGAACGGCGACATGGTAGGTCACACCGGGGTGATGGAAGCGGCGGTTAAAGCAGTTGAAGCGCTGGATCACTGCGTGGAAGAAGTCGCGAAAGCGGTTGAGTCCGTGGGTGGACAACTGCTGATCACCGCTGACCACGGTAACGCTGAACAGATGCGCGATCCGGCAACGGGTCAGGCACACACGGCACACACCAACCTGCCAGTTCCGCTGATTTACGTTGGTGATAAGAACGTGAAAGCGGTTGCAGGCGGCAAACTTTCTGACATCGCGCCGACCATGTTGTCGCTGATGGGTATGGAAATCCCGCAAGAGATGACTGGTAAGCCGCTGTTCATCGTGGAATAATCCCTCCCCATGAGGGGAAAGGCGATTAATACCATGACACGGGCCGTGAAACCGCGCAGGTTTGCAATCAGGCCCATCATCTACGCCAGCGTTCTTAGCGCTGGCGTATTGTTGTGCGCCTTTTCCGCCCACGCGGATGAGCGTGACCAACTCAAATCTATTCAGGCTGACATCGCCGCAAAAGAGCGCGCGGTACGCCAAAAGCAACAACAACGCGCAAGCCTGCTCGCACAATTGAAAAAGCAGGAAGAAGCGATCTCTGAAGCCACTCGCAAACTGCGCGAAACGCAAAACACGCTCAATCAACTCAATAAACAGATTGATGAGATGAACGCGTCGATTGCCAAACTGGAGCAGCAAAAAGCCGCCCAGGAGCGCAGCCTCGCCGCACAACTGGATGCCGCATTCCGTCAGGGCGAGCATACCGGTATTCAGCTAATTCTCAGCGGTGAAGAAAGCCAGCGTGGACAGCGTTTACAGGCTTATTTCGGCTATCTCAACCAGGCGCGACAAGAAACCATTGCCCAGTTGAAGCAAACGCGTGAAGAAGTCGCCATGCAGCGTGCTGAACTGGAAGAGAAACAAAGCGAGCAACAAACGCTGTTATATGAACAGCGCGCCCAACAGGCGAAACTGACTCAGGCTCTGAACGAGCGTAAAAAGACGCTGGCGGGGCTGGAATCTTCCATCCAGCAAGGTCAGCAGCAGCTAAGTGAACTGCGTGCCAACGAATCCCGTCTGCGTAACAGCATTGCCCGTGCGGAAGCCGCGGCGAAAGCGCGTGCTGAACGAGAAGCGCGTGAGGCCCAGGCGGTTCGCGACCGCCAGAAAGAAGCGACGCGCAAAGGCACCACCTATAAACCGACCGAAAGCGAAAAATCGCTGATGTCCCGAACTGGTGGCCTGGGCGCGCCGCGTGGTCAGGCATTCTGGCCGGTTCGCGGGCCGACGCTGCATCGCTATGGCGAACAGCTACAGGGTGAATTACGCTGGAAAGGGATGGTGATTGGTGCCTCTGAAGGTACTGAAGTTAAAGCGATTGCCGACGGTCGGGTGATTCTGGCTGACTGGCTGCAAGGCTACGGTCTGGTGGTGGTGGTTGAGCATGGTAAAGGCGACATGAGTCTTTACGGCTATAATCAGAGCGCACTGGTGAGCGTTGGTTCGCAGGTTCGCGCGGGCCAGCCAATTGCACTGGTGGGCAGCAGTGGCGGTCAGGGTCGGCCTTCACTCTATTTCGAAATTCGCCGCCAGGGTCAGGCGGTCAATCCACAGCCGTGGTTGGGAAGATAAGTTTTGTTTCCATTTCGTCGTAACGTTCTTGCATTTGCCGCTCTGTTGGCGCTCTCCTCCCCCGTACTTGCTGGCAAACTTGCCATCGTCATTGATGATTTTGGGTATCGCCCGCACAACGAAAACCAGGTGCTGGCGATGCCTTCCGCTATCTCCGTCGCTGTATTACCCGATTCACCGCACGCCAGAGAGATGGCGACCAAAGCGCATAACAGCGGTCACGAAGTGTTGATTCATCTCCCGATGGCACCGTTGAGTAAACAGCCGCTGGAGAAAAATACGCTACGCCCGGAGATGAGCAGCGACGAAATTGAGCGCATTATTCGTAGTGCGGTCAATAACGTGCCCTATGCCGTGGGGATCAACAACCACATGGGCAGCAAGATGACCTCTAACCTGTTTGGTATGCAGAAAGTGATGCAGGCACTGGAGCGTTACAATCTTTACTTCCTCGACAGCGTAACCATCGGTAATACCCAGGCGATGCGCGCCGCGCAAGGTACTGGCGTGAAGGTGATCAAACGGAAGGTGTTCCTCGACGATTCGCAGAACGAAGCGGACATCCGTGTGCAATTTAATCGCGCAATTGATCTGGCGCGTCGCAACGGTTCAACCATTGCCATTGGGCATCCTCACCCTTCAACGGTACGCGTGCTACAACAGATGGTTTATAACCTGCCGCCAGACATTACGCTGGTGAAAGCCAGCAGCTTGCTGAATGAACCGCAGGTTGATACTTCTACACCGCCGAAAAACGCTGTGCCTGATGCACCGCGTAATCCGTTCCGTGGCGTGAAGCTGTGCAAACCGAAGAAACCGATAGAACCTGTTTATGCTAATCGCTTCTTTGAAGTATTAAGCGAAAGCATCAGCCAGAGCACGCTGATCGTTTACTTCCAGCATCAGTGGCAAGGCTGGGGCAAACAGCCCGAAGCGGCGAAGTTTAACGCTAGCGCAAATTAAAGGCGCTACGCGTAATGCGATGGTGCGACCGCGTTTTGTCGCGCCATTGCCATAAGCGGAAAGACCACAGTAACGCCTGGTAACCGACCTTCACGCTGCGCACATTGGTAATCAGGCGCTTATACATACCGGAAGTAAATATCTCGGCAATCATCCGTTGGCGGGTAAGAATATCCGGCTCTTTGCGCACCGCATGGCAAACACGCAATGCCTCGTAAGTTATTTGCTGATGAAATTCCGGATAAATCATAATTTTGTCGGCATAATTTCGATTTAATTTCTCCAGCAGGCGGGTAATCTTAATATAGTGACGTTGATAATTAAGGTTTTTATTCCCTTGTCTATGCAACCGACTCACTGACGTATTATGCAGATAATATTTATATAATGATTGCTCGGTATATCGCGCACGCAGCGCGTTAAACATGAATTCTGTTGTCCAGACAATATCCTGATGATGTAATCCGGCAATAAATTTAATGTTATTTTTAACAATAACATCACGGCGATAAACCCCCATCCAGACAACGTGAGTCCAACGGCGCGAAGAAAGCCCCATCCGCAGCCAGTCCGGGCCGGTTAAGACGCCGGTTGAGCGAAGGCGATCGGTGGGGATGGATTGCCAGGTTTCTCCCGTTTCACGAAAACACCAGTCAGCGTTGCACTGCGCCACGTCGAGGTCGTCCTCTAACGCCATGGTCATCAGCGTTTCGTACATGGTGGGATAGACTTCATCGTCAGCATCGACAAAAGCGACATATTTGCCCGTTGCCACTTCAATCCCACGATTACGCGCCACCGATGCGCCAGCATTCGCCTGATGCAACAAACGAACGTGCGGATAGTTTTCTGCGTAATACTTTGCTATTTTAACAGAATTATCCGTTGAACCATCGTTAATAATAATGATTTCCAGAGCAGTCCAGGTTTGCGTAATTAAAGATTCCATACAAGTGCGGAAATCATCGCCCGCATTATATAACGGAATAATAACACTAAGTTTATTGGTGCTGTTCATCATAAATTACCGACGACCTCTGAAGTTATCCTGACGTTTTACAGGCTTTGTATTAAGAAACTATTAAGCCTGTGAGATATTATTTTTACAGGTGAGAGAGTCACTTCAGGGTAGAGAGATAATGAGAGCAGCTATATAAGAGATCAGCACAATTACGAACTCTTTATTACACTGACAGGATTTTACATATTTAACAGATTATCCTCAGATAAAAGGGCTGGAATACCAGCCCTTGTTCGTGTTAATCCCAGCTCAGAATAACTTTCCCGGACTGGCCCGAACGCATAGCGTCAAAGCCCTTCTGGAAATCATCGATAGAGAAACGATGGGTAATGATCGGCGAAAGATCGAGGCCAGACTGAATCAGCGCCGCCATCTTGTACCAGGTTTCAAACATCTCACGACCGTAAATACCTTTAATGAACAAGCCTTTAAAGATCACTTTGGTCCAGTCGATAGACATATCAGACGGCGGAATACCCAGCATCGCAATACGGCCGCCGTGGTTCATGGTGTCAAGCATGGTACGAAACGCTGGCGGCGCACCGGACATTTCCAGACCGACATCAAAACCTTCGGTCATGCCTAACTCCGCCATCACGTCATTGAGATTTTCTTTGGCGACGTTAACCGCACGGGTGATACCCATTTTACGCGCCAGCTCAAGGCGGTATTCGTTAACATCAGTGATCACCACATTGCGTGCACCAACGTGTTTCGCCACCGCCGCTGCCATAATACCAATCGGGCCTGCACCAGAAACCAGCACATCCTCGCCAACCAGATCGAACGACAGCGCGGTATGCACGGCATTACCGAAGGGATCAAAAATGGAAGCCAGGTCGTCGGAGATATTGTCGGGAATTTTGAAGGCGTTGAACGCCGGAATCACCAGATATTCGGCGAAGCAGCCCGGGCGGTTAACGCCGACGCCGATCGTGTTGCGGCACAGATGGGTACGACCGCCACGACAGTTGCGACAGTGACCGCAGGTGATATGGCCTTCGCCAGAAACGCGATCGCCAATCTTGAAGCCCTTCACTTCCTGACCAATACCTACCACTTCACCGACATATTCATGGCCCACGACCATCGGCACCGGGATGGTTTTTTGCGACCACTCATCCCAGTTATAGATGTGAACGTCAGTCCCGCAGATGGCTGTTTTACGGATTTTAATCAGCAGATCGTTATGCCCGAGTTCCGGTACAGGAACGTCGGTCATCCAGATGCCCTCTTCCGCTTTCAGTTTGGATAACGCTTTCATCTCACATCCTCAGGCGATAACGCCCAGTTGTTTACCAATACGCGTGAATGCTTCTACTGCACGCGTAATTTGCTCAGGGGTATGCGCCGCCGACATCTGGGTACGAATACGCGCCTGACCTTTCGGAACGACCGGATAGAAGAAACCGGTGACGTAAATGCCCTCTTTTTGCAGCTCACGGGCAAATTTCTGCGCCACTACCGCATCACCAAGCATGACCGGAATAATGGCGTGATCGGCTCCCGCCAGGGTAAAGCCCGCCGCCGACATTTGCCCACGGAACTGACGCGCGTTCGCCCACAGACGGTCACGCAACTCGCTACCCGCTTCAACCATCTCCAGCACTTTGATGGAAGCGGCGACAATCGCTGGTGCCAGCGAGTTGGAGAACAGGTACGGACGAGAACGCTGGCGCAGCCACTCAACCACTTCTTTGCGCGCCGCGGTATAACCACCAGAAGCCCCGCCCAGCGCTTTACCGAGCGTGCCGGTGATGATGTCGACACGCCCCATCACATCGCAGTATTCATGGGAACCACGACCATTTTCACCGACAAAACCGACCGCGTGGGAGTCGTCTACCATCACCAGGGCATCGTATTTATCTGCCAGATCGCAAACGCCCTTCAGATTGGCAATCACGCCGTCCATCGAGAACACACCATCGGTGGCAATCAACACATGACGCGCACCGGCTTCACGCGCTTCTTTCAGACGAGCTTCAAGCTCCTGCATATCGTTGTTGGCATAGCGATAGCGTTTAGCTTTACACAGACGCACACCATCAATAATAGACGCGTGGTTCAGTGCGTCGGAGATAATGGCGTCTTCCGCGCCCAGCAGCGTTTCAAACAGGCCACCGTTAGCATCAAAGCAGGAAGAGTAGAGAATCGCATCTTCCATCCCCAGGAATGCCGCCAGTTTTTGTTCAAGCTCTTTATGGCTGTCCTGAGTGCCGCAAATAAAACGCACCGAAGCCATGCCGAAACCGTGAGAATCCATTCCCGCCTTTGCTGCCGCAATCAGATCCGGATGATTCGCCAGCCCGAGATAGTTGTTGGCACAAAAGTTAATGACGTGGCTTCCATCAGCCACGGTGATATCTGCTTGCTGCGCAGACGTAATAATGCGCTCTTCTTTAAACAACCCTTCCGCCCGTGCGGTTTCCAGATCGTTGGTTAACTGCTGATAAAATTCTCCACGCATTGCGATTCTCCAGACAGGGCAAATTCCAGCACATATTACCCAAACTTATAGGTCGCGACGAGATAACGCGTTAACACTTCTGCAAAATTCAGGATAAATAACGTCCATCAATCTCACTTTTGGCGAATGGCTGAAGCCAACGCCGTGTAGTGATATGATAGAAGTATTCGTGTCTGAGATTGTCTCTGACTCCATAATTCGAAGGTTACAGTTATGATCATCGTTACCGGCGGCGCGGGCTTTATCGGCAGCAACATCGTTAAGGCCCTGAATGATAAAGGCATCACCGATATTCTGGTGGTGGACAACCTGAAAGACGGCACCAAGTTTGTGAACCTGGTGGATCTGGATATCGCGGACTATATGGATAAGGAAGACTTCCTGATCCAGATTATGGCTGGCGAAGAGTTCGGCGATGTCGAAGCGATTTTCCACGAAGGCGCATGCTCTTCCACCACCGAGTGGGACGGCAAGTATATGATGGATAACAACTATCAATACTCCAAGGAGCTGCTGCACTACTGCCTGGAGCGCGAAATCCCGTTCCTGTACGCTTCTTCCGCAGCCACCTACGGCGGACGCACCTCCGACTTTATTGAATCCCGCGAGTACGAAAAACCGTTGAACGTCTACGGTTACTCAAAATTCCTGTTTGATGAATATGTTCGCCAAATCCTGCCTGAAGCGAACTCGCAGATTGTTGGCTTCCGCTATTTCAACGTTTATGGACCGCGTGAAGGCCATAAAGGCAGCATGGCGAGCGTCGCTTTCCATCTCAACACTCAGCTTAACAAAGGTGAATCACCGAAGCTGTTTGAAGGTAGCGAGAACTTCAAACGTGACTTCGTCTATGTGGGCGACGTGGCAGATGTAAACCTGTGGTTCCTGGAAAATGGCGTTTCCGGTATCTTCAACCTCGGTACTGGTCGTGCGGAATCCTTCCAGGCCGTAGCAGATGCTACTCTGGCTTATCACAAGAAAGGCCAGATCGAATACATTCCGTTCCCGGATAAGCTGAAAGGCCGCTACCAGGCGTTCACTCAGGCAGATCTGACAAATCTGCGCGCGGCGGGTTACGACAAACCGTTCAAAACCGTTGCTGAAGGTGTAATGGAATACATGGCCTGGCTGAATCGCGACGCATAAGAGCTCTGCATGAAAATACTGGTGATCGGCCCGTCTTGGGTTGGCGACATGATGATGTCGCAAAGTCTCTATCGCACGCTCCAGGCGCGCTATCCCCAGGCGATAATCGATGTGATGGCACCGGCATGGTGCCGTCCATTATTATCGCGGATGCCGGAAGTTAACGAAGCTATCCCTATGCCTCTCGGTCACGGAGCGCTGGAAATCGGCGAACGCCGCAAACTGGGTCATAGCCTGCGTGAAAAGCGCTACGACCGCGCCTACGTCTTACCAAACTCCTTCAAATCTGCATTAGTGCCTTTCTTCGCGGGTATTCCTCATCGCACTGGCTGGCGCGGCGAGATGCGCTACGGTTTACTCAACGATGTACGCGTGCTCGATAAAGAAGCCTGGCCGCTAATGGTGGAACGCTATGTCGCGCTGGCCTATGACAAAGGCATTATGCGTACCGCACAAGATCTGCCGCAGCCATTGTTATGGCCGCAGTTGCAGGTGAGCGAAGGTGAAAAATCATATACCTGTAATCAATTTTCGCTTTCATCAGAACGTCCGATGATTGGCTTTTGCCCGGGTGCGGAGTTTGGTCCGGCAAAACGCTGGCCACACTACCACTATGCGGAGCTGGCAAAGCAGCTGATTGATGAAGGTTATCAGGTGGTTCTGTTTGGCTCTGCGAAAGATCATGAAGCGGGCAATGAGATTCTTGCCGCTTTGAATACCGAGCAGCAGGCATGGTGTCGGAACCTGGCGGGGGAAACACAGCTTGATCAAGCGGTTATCCTGATTGCAGCCTGTAAAGCCATTGTCACTAACGATTCTGGCCTAATGCACGTTGCGGCGGCGCTCAATCGTCCGCTGGTTGCCCTGTATGGTCCGAGTAGCCCGGACTTCACACCGCCGCTATCCCATAAAGCGCGCGTGATCCGTCTGATTACCGGCTATCACAAAGTGCGTAAAGGTGACGCTGCGGAGGGTTATCACCAGAGCTTGATCGACATTACTCCCCAGCGCGTACTGGAAGAACTCAACGCGCTATTGTTACAAGAGGAAGCCTGACGGATGCGGGTTTTGATCGTTAAAACATCGTCGATGGGCGATGTTCTCCATACGTTGCCCGCACTCACTGATGCCCAGCAGGCAATCCCAGGGATTAAGTTTGACTGGGTGGTGGAAGAAGGGTTCGCACAGATTCCTTCCTGGCACGCTGCCGTTGAGCGAGTTATTCCTGTGGCAATACGTCGCTGGCGTAAAGCCTGGTTCTCGGCCCCCATAAAAGCTGAACGCAAAGCGTTTCGTGAAGCGCTACAAGCAGAGAACTATGACGCAGTTATCGATGCTCAGGGGCTGGTAAAAAGCGCGGCGCTGGTGACGCGTCTGGCGCATGGCGTAAAGCATGGATTGGACTGGCAAACCGCTCGCGAACCGTTAGCCAGCCTGTTTTACAATCGTAAGCATCATATTGCAAAACAGCAGCACGCCGTAGAACGCACCCGCGAACTGTTTGCCAAAAGTCTGGGCTATAGCAAACCGCAAACCCAGGGCGATTATGCTATTGCACAGCATTTCCTGACGAACCTGCCTACAGATGCTGGCGAATATGCCGTATTTCTTCATGCGACGACCCGTGATGATAAACACTGGCCGGAAGAACACTGGCGAGAATTGATTGGTTTACTGGCTGATTCAGGAATACGGATTAAACTTCCGTGGGGCGCGCCGCATGAGGAAGAACGGGCGAAACGACTGGCGGAAGGATTTGCTTATGTTGAAGTATTGCCGAAGATGAGTCTGGAAGGCGTTGCCCGCGTGCTGGCCGGGGCTAAATTTGTAGTGTCAGTGGATACGGGGTTAAGCCATTTAACAGCGGCACTGGATAGACCCAATATCACGGTTTATGGACCTACCGATCCGGGATTAATTGGTGGGTATGGGAAGAATCAGATGGTTTGTAGGGCTCCGGGGAATGAGTTGTCTCAATTGACAGCAAATGCTGTTAAGCGGTTCATTGAAGAAAACGCTGCCATGATTTAAATTACAACTCTTTAATAGATAATTTTGAAATAAAATCAGCTTCCTTGCTGATTTTATTTCACATATTCATTACTTCTCTAATAAACATTGGTCCGATTGTGCTTTAAAATAAGCACAAAGCAATATTATGGTGATAAACACAGCAGTCGGAACCGGTTTAGAAAAGAGTATTACATCACTTAGTCCTACTACCAGTAGTGAAAAAAGCAAGATTAAAATATAAGGTTCTTTAGCAGTTCTTAAGGCATATATGAGTATTGCTGAAAATGCTAAAATTGTTAATACAACTCCAGGAATACCACGCGTTGATAACGTATCTATGAGATCGTTATGCAAATGAGAATCTACATAGGGTAAAGCGCCACTCAATCTAGGCTCTTTTTCTTCTAGTTCATGTATTTTTTCCGCACGTTTTTCCAGTGATTGTCCTATTGGAGAATATGTTTTTAAGCCAACTTCATACATTGCCAGACGGGCACCGACTGAAGTTCTGGTGTTATCATGCGAATAATTAACTAAATCGTTATTTAAGTCATTCATTCTCATAAGCAATGTATCTTTAAAAGAAAATACACCTGCTAATAATGCAATCGTAATAAAACAATATAACTTATAATTAATTCGCTTATTAATATAACTATCCATTACGATTAATATTAACGCAAAGAATGGAAACACTAATATGGCTGCACGCGTCTCAGTTACTATGACAGCACATAAGCTAAGCATGAAGTTAATTGTATATAATGTTGTTTTATGTCTAAAGTCGGATTTTAAAATGAGAATTGATGCCAGTAAAGAAGGAAAAAGGATGATGTAGCCTGCTGTTGTAGCGTGGGAAGCTGATAATGCAACACGGTCGACGTTTAAATAGAAATGTTGCCACATGGCATGCGCAAAAAAAAGTAACTGCGTTGCCAGGGATGCGAACAGAATTAGTTTCCCAAATTTTATTTTTGTTCTCATCTCATTTTTAGCAAAAAGAACTAAGAAAATAAAAGCGCTACACAAGGCAATTTTTCCAGTTTCCATTGGGCCACGATATGCATTGGTATAAACAGAGCCTGAAATTTTATAATGTGAATACCAGATGATATTTACGATACCCAAAAGACATAATGAGATGAAAATTAACAAAGTAGGATTATTAGTTATTGTTTTTTTTGGTGTCACAAGAAAATACAATGCAGATATAATTCCAGCTGCATGAAGAAACTTTGTTGCAACATCATCCCATAAAGACAAAGTCATTAAAGAAAAAATACATAATATGAGAATTAAAGACTTTATACCAGAATTAATTTTATTCCAACAAAACGACATATAGTTTCAACCTATGCTACGAGGATGGGTTATTTAATGCAAGATCTAACGTTTATTCTTTTTTCTATTTACCAGTCTTACCATCCTCCAGATAATATAATTTTTTGATGCTAATATTTTTGCTCGTCTCTTATCTCTCTTGCCAGGAAGATTACAATCTTTTAATTCTTTTTCATTGCTTTCAACTAATTGATTCAATTGTTTAAAATCACCATTAAGTAGAACATTCCACAAATAACGAGTTTTATGATAAGCTCTATTTTGACTCAATAATGTATGAATTTCTTCTTTCCGGTTACCTTTGTATAACTGCATCACAGAAGAGTAGATTTTTTCGTGCGCAAATGACTCATGTCGATAATGAGTGATGGTTCTACATGAGTTCATTAAGGAATTTTCTCTATAGTTATGCTTATACATATAATATGGAACCGCATACATATCGCATGTAATTAGCAGTCGATAGATAAAATCCAGATCTTCTCCTAGTCGTAAATCTTCATCAAAAAAAAGATTATTCTCTTCCAGAAGTTGTTTTCTTATAAACAAGCACCCTATATGGAATCTAACCTTTTTATAAAAAAAGTCGAAAAGTAAAGATCCTTCATTAAACTCTGTATTTATAGGTGAGTAAGTAACACCATTTTTTATATGATGGCCATAAAGCCCACAATAAATGGCATCTCCTCCCGTCTCATGTTGTCTGGAATACATCTTCAGCAGATAGTTAGGATCTATCTCATCATCATCATCCATAAAACATATAAACTGTCCTTGCGCCTTGCGGATACCTGTATTCCTGGCAGACGAAACACCGCCATTTTCTTTATTGATAATAATTAATCGAGAGTGGGTTAACCCATACTCTCTCAAAACGTTTGATGTGTTGTCTTTAGAACCATCATTAACAATAACAATTTCAAAATTTGGGTAAGTTTGTTTTTCTAATTTCGTTAGAGTTTCAGTAATGTAATCAGATGAATTATACGTCGGTATTATTATGGATACTAAAGGGTAATCATTGCTCATCGTGTTCTCTTGCCTGAACTAATAAAATATGATAGTACTCATCCTTAATTATTATTGTAACTCAGACATCCATGATTTTTATTATTACCCAAATAGTTTTCTTTTATACTTATTTAATTTAAATTTAATGAAGTAAATAAAAGCGTTAAACGTATCACCATTTTTCTTTGCATGTTGATATTTCACTTGATACTGCTTTTCATTCGTGGCTGGAATAAACGCCACATCATTCCAGCAAGAAGCCTGATAAGCCTCATTAAAATAGTTCTGGCAGGGATAATTCGTCCAGTCGTTCCAGGGCTTCGTTACGCCAACATAATGAATCAGCTTAGTATCATCGGTAATGGTCTTTTTATAATCTTCATCGCTTTTATTTTTTAACTCATAATCGATGCCATAAAAGCAATCATAATCGCCGCTAATAAAAATACAATGACCAAAAAACAGAATATTTAAAATATCCTGATCAAGGCATTTATACTTCGTGTGCTGCGGGTCACTTGCCAGCATAGCAATGGCTTTATTCATAAAATCATTTTTCGCCCATGCTTCAAGCTGCAGATATACTACACCGGCGTTGAAATAATTCCCTGGAAGTCCCTCTATAGCCAGACGCTTCGCTGGTTTTTCCTGCATAAAAGGCACATCTTTAATAACAGCTGCAAACTTATCCCCATCAAAATTAATATCAAGCAATCCAGCTAATGAGCCTTTACAGATGACATCAGCATCGATATATAACAGATTTTCAATAGTTTCACTCAGATACTGGAACGCAACTAAACGGAAGAATGTTGCATAAGACCACTGTTTCAGGCTGGGGAAGATATCAATAAAGGCATTGGAGACTTTATAAATTCTTACTTCAACGTTAGCATTTTTGCTGGTAAAAGCATTAACACGTTGTAGATAATCTTCATCAATGTAGTCGGTAAAGAGATGAAACTTAACCGCAAGGTCCGGGTTATGCATAACAACTGATTGCATAGATACTGCCGCACCAAATAAAAAGTTACGGTCAATACCGTAAGCGATATTTAACACACGATCGGTGTTAGCAATTTCCCCAGAGACAGCGACTTCAGTAATACTCTCAGCTAATAAATCCATGTTGGTTCCGTTTTGACTGTGTGGTTTACGCTTTGCCTTTTAATTTTTTAATAAATTTGCGTAGTTTGGTTCTGTAGATTACTGAATAGTAGCCATAATCTTTTATTTCGTTGGCAATACCCAGGTGACGTTCCATGGCCAGACGATCACGAGCTTTACGCTCTGCCGTACAGCTTTTACCGGATAGGTCAATTATCCTGACACCATCTTTACTAACGATAAAATTACCCCGGTGTGGGTCGCCCGATAGCATATTTAAGGCATGCAATTTTTCCATTGAAGCCTTAATTTCTGCTTTAACATTTTCTGGAATAATCGGCATATCATTGA
Organism: Escherichia sp. AM3; assembly: GCF_032029835.1. NCBI lineage: Bacteria > Pseudomonadati > Pseudomonadota > Gammaproteobacteria > Enterobacterales > Enterobacteriaceae > Escherichia > Escherichia sp. AM3. The sequence goes on from NZ_JAVUPQ010000013.1 coordinate 34,416, forward strand.
GCTCTACGCCCTCGACATACTCGATAAGCATGATAAAAACACTGGCATAGTTGAAAATTTTACGCTCAGCCAGAAAATAAAAATCATTAGGAAAAGTAAGACCTGCACTTCTGACACGATCGGTTTCAACGATCAAATTCTGATAGTAGTCACCTTTTACAAAAGATTTTAAAAAACGTTCATTCCTTTTCGTTTTCGGAGCAAAGACTTTAAAAACATAGCGACCATATTTCGTATCAATCAACGATACTTTGGTATCATCAATATTACGTAATACTTTTACTGTTTTAAAATTATAGGCCAGTATTTCATCAAAGATTTCTTTATATTTATTATCGTTATCTTTGTAATAAAATGAGAAGCCGCGATAGCGTATACTTGTAATCATAAGAGTAATTTATTTCTTAAGCTTGTACTTAATTAATGAAGTTATACCTTTAATATACTCACCATGGGCAAACAGATGCTTATATTGTTTCTGCATTTCTGCAACAGTCCGCGCCTCTTTAAGAGGATATTTCTTCCAGGGAGATTGTTCACGCGCGATATTAAAGTATGATGCAGACGGATATCCAGCCCAGCTATGCCATGGTTTAGTTATCCCTGTATAGTGAATCAATACTGTTTTATCAGTAATGGTTTGCTGATACTTTCGATGACTACGATCATGAAGTTCGTTTTTCAGGGTATAAATAGTATCAAAATCCTTCGCGAGGTAGATATTATTCATATTAAATGCGATATTCAACGCATCCTGATCTAAATATTTAAGAGAGCCATATTTAGTTTCCCCTCGTAAAAGCGTGAGTAAATACGGTGTCAAATTTGCTTCATGCCATTTTTTAAGATTGACATAGATAACGCCTGCATTGAAATAACGTCCATTCATTTCGGGAATGTTGAGGCGTTTTGCACATGCCGCCTGAGTACTATCATTGTCAGGAATGACCGCAGCAAACTCATCTTTAAATATAATTTCTGTGAGAGGTTTCAGGCTTCCTTTACAAACAACATCGGCATCCAGATACAGCAGTGTGGAAATACTTTCACTCAGATATTCAAAAGACAATACCCTGAAGTATGTCGCGTACGACCAAAACTGTGACGTCGGCAGATCAGCAAAGTATTTGGGGTCAATTAAATATACAATAATTGAGGTATTAAATTGTTTTGCTGTTTCATTAAATGACTTTAAATAATTATCATCCACATAATCAGTGAAAACATGAAAGACAAAATTAATATCTGAATTATTAATCAAAACAGAAGAAATTGAAACGCCAGCACCATACAAAAAATTCTTATCGATACCGTAGGAAACATTTAGCTCTGGGGCGTTTTCTTTTTTATTATCTGCTAAATACGAAAACCGTTCTTTTATAAATTCATTCATTTAACTTTTCTCAATTTCATTTTATTATCTTTAAATAAAAATAATAAATATAATTCATTATCCCGTTAATTGGTTTATTTTGTTTAAAATTATGCTTGGCGCAATAACGAGCATAGTTTGAGTTAACTGGCCGCATTAACGGTTCATTTTTCCAGGGCGATGCTTCTTTGGCTTTGATAAATGGTTGCGCACTTGGATAACTGGCCCAGTAATGCCAGGGTTTTGTCGGGCCGACATAATGAATTAATACGATTTCATCATTAATTGGACAAACAAATGATTTTTTTAATTCATAATTTAAACTAAACTGCGTATTGTATTTAGCATCAATGAATTTAACTTTCCCTAACAGGATAAGATTAAGGATATCTTGATCCATATAGGTTAAATGGGAAACGATGGCTTTATCAGCAAGCATCGACATCGCTTTAGCAGAAACGGACTCCTGCGCCCACGCTAGTGTATTAATTAACAGGACACCTGAATTAAAGTAACCCTTTTCAAGTTCATTACACTGCAGACTTTGACCCCGTAACGACCACCAGTTAGCATCGCGTTCAGTAACAACAGCAGCAACGTTATTGGCAAGATCCATTGTTATCAGCGGCTTTAAGTTTCCCTGACAGGCGATATCAGCATCCAGGTAAAGGATCTTATCTTGTTGATCAATAAAGTAATCTGCAATTACAAAACGGAAATACATGGCAATAGACCAATTTTTGGTCGTCGGTAATGCCTTAAGCCGTTCACAATTTACCAGATGGATCTGGATACAGGTACGATAGCTTTTCGCCAATTGGGCTAAACGCTGGATATCGGCTTCAGGGATATCATCAATAAAAACGTGGAAAACAAAACTCACGTCGTTGTTATGTAACAAAACTGACGTGATTGAAACACCACAACCAAAAAGAAAGTTTTTATCAATGCCATAAGCAACATGGAATGATGATGCCACTGACGCCGCTGGCCTTTCATCGAAGATGATTGTCTTATTGATCATCTCTTGTGGATTAAAATAGTGGGCACTCATATTTCTCTCCGGAAATTACAACGATTTTCGAATCGTTCTTTCCCTGATTTTTGTGGCTTTTGCTTCTGCTTGCGACAGCAGTCCTTGTTCCTGCTTGAGAATGTCTTTAAGCGGGGCGGCAAAATACACTTTCATAAACCGCCAGATATCCCGCTGAGTCAGGCCGATATTCATCGAAGAAAAATAAAGCCCAATAAGATCTTTATCGCGCCAACGACGTGGAACGCGCGTGCGAAGCTGCGCCCGGTGCAGGTCAATTACCGAAATTTTTAACTCCTCTTCCTTACCGGAAAAAGGCAAGTGCAGCAGGAAATGACAGATATAACAGTCACGGTGATTAATGCCCGCAGCATGCATATCGCGCACCATCGTCGCGACACGCTTAATAAGCATACGCTTTACGCGAACATCTGGTGGGTTGGTCGCCCAGTCAGCACAGTAATCTTCCAGACTTATGGTTGGTGTCAGATCTTCGGTAATAATAAACGAGGTTCTGGTCAGCGGATTCATGCCTTTTTCGCCGAATGCCACCCCATACATAGTATCAACGCCGACATCCCGCAGTCGATGAATCGCATTCCATTCGCGGTCTGCGCCTAATACTGGCATCCGCAATGAGAGTAAATTTTTGATTATCTCTTTCAGGGTCGTGCCGCGATGCCATTTGAGAAAATAGCTTTTTCCCGCCATTTCAAAGCGCAGAGTACGGCGAGTTTCCAGTTCACGAAATATCTCACCCTGCAAGGTTTTAACTTCCTCAAAAGGATCTTTACCGCGCCATAACGTGGCAAACGGCTCTTTAAGTTCAACCATCCAGACCACCCGTTATGATATCCGCCGCTTTCTCTGGCAGACTGTATAAATCTTGTGTATCAGCATAATGTCGCGCATTTTCCGCCCAGGCCTGGCGCAATGAAGATTGCGTTAACGCTTTGCGTAAAATCTCATTCAATGTTTCCTGGCGGAATGGCTCAGCAATAGCCTCGCCGCAATTGGCCTCGACAATATAAGGCGCATAGCCACAAACGGCTGTTGTTAGTACCGGTAATCCTGCAGTAATCGCTTCCAGCAGCACAATTCCCGCCGCTTCCTGGTAGGCAGGATGCAGTAATAAATCCGCCGCCGCCATTAATTCCGAGACATCATTGCGCCCCGAGAAGAAGTGAACATTACTGCGCACGCCGCGTTTTTCTGCCAGCGCCTCAAATTTTCGCGGTTTATCCTGCCCAACAACATATAGCAATGTGTTGTGGCGCAGCGAATCCGGTAAAGAAGCAAGTGCTTCAATGGAACGATCGACACCTTTACGCGTGAAGTCTGAACCGACCTGCAACAATAAATATTGTTGTTCGGTTATTCCATTCTTCTTACGGAAGATTTCACGGCTATTGGCTGGCTGCTGGCTATATTTACGATCAGGATAAATCCCCGGTGGCAGAATATGAAAACGCTCCGCTTCAGTCTGATAATGTTTCTGGAAATCGGCGATTTGCTTATCTGTCAGCATCAGCAGCTGTGTCGGCTTGCCCTGTTCGAAGGTTGCCCGCTCAAAGGCGGCATAATGGCGATAACGTGACGTCAGGCGATAGAAAAAGCCTTTCTCCTGCGCTACTTTCTCGGCATAACAAACATCAGCGGCATAATAAACGTCCAGCCCCGGCATTTTGTTGAATCCAACGACTTTATCGACGGGATGTTCGCGTAAATGTTTTTGCACCCAGGTAAAATACTCCGCATTGCGCCCGTGATTGGTATGCGATTTAACCGGCACTTTGATCAGTTCAAATACATCAGGGCATTCGCCTTCCCACGACTGGGTATAAACCCGAACATGATGACCTCGGGCGGCGACTGTCTGAGCAATACGCATAAAATCGCGCTGCAAACCGCCAAAGGGAAAATATTTATATAAACAAAAAGCAACGATCATAACGACGTACCTGTCGTGGAGGAGGGCAGTAATTTATCGACAGCAGCAATGACATCTGCCGCCGGAATAACCGAAAGATACATCTCATTTCGGTCACGCTGATCGCGCGTTGGCATTTCCCGGTAATCTCCCGCCCAGAATTGAATCATGTTATTTGACCAGGGACGCCAGAAAATATGGTCTGTCGCACCAAACAGCGATATCAGCGGCGTATTAACTGCAGCGGCAATATGCGCCGGTGCGGAATCAACGCCAATAAACAGCTGCGCATGATCGATTAACGCACCAAGTTCCGGGAAGGTCACCTTTCCAGCCAGCGCCGTTACTGGTGGCGTCTGGCATCCCTGCGCAATTTCATTGACGCAGGCCAGATCGTCTTTATCCGGGCCGGACGTCAGAACGACTTCATAACCACGAGCATGTAAGGCATCAATCACAGCGGAAAACTTGGCGTTGTCCCAGCATTTGAAGATTTGCCGCGCCGTAGGTTGGATAACCACATAATTTTGTCCAACACCAGCGTGATCAAGTTCGCGACGCATACGTTTCCAGCTTGCAGGCGGGTAACTCATGGTTGTCTGCTTCACCAACGAATCAAGTCCCAATGGTGTCAGCACGGATAAGTTACTTTCCACCACATTTCCACCCTGCAACGGCACCAAATGGGTGAAACTTTTACGCCAAAAAGCAGACTGCCGATGATGATAATCCTGGGAAATTTTCACACGAGCATTTAATAAGCGAACCAGTATAGCAACCATCCATTGATCGGTAAGATTGACGATAAGGTCATACTTATTGGCACGTAATACCTTGATGAGATGAAAAAAGTTGGCAATTTTTTCTGAGGCTTTTGCTTTTTTATTTTTTATGCCGTAGAGCGCGTTAATCTCTGGATTTTCAGACAGGATCGGGATGGTGTCCTGATAAAGCAGCACATCGATTTTTGCGTCAGGGTAATTTTTTTTCAGCGAACTAATGACGGGAGTAGTTAATAACATATCCCCATGAAAACGCATCTTAATGAGCAAAATTCTTCGAAATGGCTTATCCACAAGTAACTCTTTTTGTTGAGATTATCCGATTAAGGTGAAGCAGAAAAAGCACGCTACCGCCCCAGGCTCAACAGCTACCTGAATACTGATACCGCACTGATATTGACGCGCTAGTGTATCACTTCTTTCGCGGCAATCCGACCCGAATGATTTTTAAGCACATTGTTGATTTTCAATAAAGAAATCAATCAAATAAAATCATTAGCAACCATATTCTTTCACTGTTGCTCTGCGATTCCTTCCTGCACGTACAGCAGAAATCAATGAATCGCATAAAAATACAAAAAAAGTATAGATGTTCAGCAAGAATTGGCGGGTAAATTGCTATTTAAGTCAAAAACGGGAAAAGTAATGGTAAAGCCACAGCTAAATACATAGAATCCCCAGCACATCCATAAGTCAGCTATTTACTATGCTCGAATTGCTTTACACCGCCCTTCTCTACCTTATTCAGCCGCTGATCTGGATACGGCTCTGGGTGCGCGGACGTAAGGCTCCGGCCTATCGAAAACGCTGGGGTGAACGTTACGGTTTTTACCGCCATCCGCTAAAACCAGGCGGCATTATGCTGCACTCCGTCTCCGTCGGTGAAACTCTGGCGGCAATCCCGTTGGTGCGCGCGCTGCGTCATCGTTATCCTGATTTACCGATTACCGTAACAACCATGACGCCAACCGGTTCGGAGCGCGTACAATCGGCTTTCGGGAAGGATGTTCAGCACGTTTATCTGCCGTATGATCTGCCCGATGCACTCAACCGTTTCCTGAATAAAGTCGACCCTAAACTGGTGTTGATTATGGAAACCGAACTATGGCCTAACCTGATTGCGGCGCTACATAAACGTAAAATTCCGCTGGTGATCGCTAACGCGCGACTCTCTGCCCGCTCGGCCGCAGGTTATGCCAAACTGGGTAAATTCGTCCGTCGCTTGCTGCGTCGTATTACGCTGATTGCTGCGCAAAATGAAGAAGATGGTGCACGTTTTGTGGCGCTGGGCGCAAAAAATAATCAGGTGACCGTTACCGGTAGCCTGAAATTCGATATTTCTGTAACGCCGCAGTTGGCTGCTAAAGCCGTGACGCTGCGCCGCCAGTGGGCACCACACCGCCCGGTATGGATTGCCACCAGCACTCACGAAGGCGAAGAGAGTGTGGTGATCGCCGCACATCAGGCATTGTTACAGCAATTCCCGAATTTATTGCTCATCCTGGTACCCCGTCATCCGGAACGCTTCCCGGATGCGATTAACCTTGTCCGCCAGGCTGGACTAAGCTATATCACACGCTCTTCAGGGGAAGTCCCCTCCACCAGCACGCAGGTTGTGGTTGGCGATACGATGGGCGAGTTGATGTTACTGTATGGCATTGCCGATCTCGCCTTTGTTGGCGGTTCACTGGTTGAACGTGGTGGGCATAATCCGCTGGAAGCTGCCGCACACGCTATTCCGGTATTGATGGGGCCGCATACTTTTAACTTTAAAGACATTTGCGCGCGGCTGGAGCAGGCAAGCGGGCTGATTACCGTTACCGATGCCACTACGCTTGCAAAAGAGGTTTCCTCTTTACTCACCGACGCCGATTACCGTAGTTTCTATGGCCGTCATGCCGTTGAAGTACTGTATCAAAACCAGGGCGCGCTACAGCGTCTGCTTCAACTGCTGGAACCTTACCTGCCACCGAAAACGCATTGAGGTTGTTATGCAAAAACGGGCGATTTATCCGGGTACTTTCGATCCCATTACCAATGGTCATATCGATATCGTGACGCGCGCCACGCAGATGTTCGATCACGTTATTCTGGCGATTGCCGCCAGCCCCAGTAAAAAACCGATGTTTACCCTGGAAGAGCGTGTGGCACTGGCACAGCAGGCAACCGCGCATCTGGGGAACGTGGAAGTGGTCGGGTTTAGTGATTTGATGGCGAACTTCGCCCGTAATCAACACGCTACGGTGCTGATTCGTGGCCTGCGTGCGGTGGCAGATTTTGAATATGAAATGCAGCTGGCGCATATGAATCGCCACTTAATGCCGGAACTGGAAAGTGTGTTTCTGATGCCGTCGAAAGAGTGGTCGTTTATCTCTTCATCGTTGGTGAAAGAGGTGGCGCGCCATCAGGGCGATGTCACCCATTTCCTGCCGGAGAATGTCCATCAGGCGCTGATGGCGAAGTTAGCGTAGCGTTTATGCCGGATGGTATGCCATCCGGCGCGCATGAATTACTTCTGGCACTGCCGACAATAAAACGTTGCCCGCTGCGCATGTTTAGTCGCCACAATCGGCGTACCGCACACCCGACACGGCTCACCTTTTCGCCCGTAAACCTGCAATTCCTGAGCGAAATAGCCCGGTTTACCATCACTTTGCAGAAAATCTTTCAGCGTTGTACCACCCTGCTCAATCGAACGCAGCAACACCGCTTTAATCACCCGAGCTAACAATTCACACTCTGCCAGCGACAGTGATGACGCCAGCCGATCCGGATGGATCCCCGCCGCAAACAGTGATTCGCTGGCATAGATATTCCCTACCCCTACCACCAGCTTGTTATCCATCAGCCACGGTTTAATCGCCGTTTTTTTCTTCGCGCACTTCTGATGCAGATACTCACCATTGAAATCGTCGCTAAGCGGCTCCGGTCCAAGATGGGTCAGCACATTATGCCCTTCCAGCTCTTTGGTCCACAGCCAGGCACCAAAGCGGCGCGGATCGGTGTAGCGCAGCACTTTGCCGTTGCTCATCACCAAATCCACATGGTCATGCTTTTCAGGGGGAAGTTCTTCTGGAAGGATGCGCAGGCTGCCAGACATCCCCAAATGAATGATAATCCAGCCCTCAGGCAGCTCCAGCAGCAAATATTTAGCCCGCCGCTGCACGCTAAGCACTGGTTGGTCGCTTAAACGGTAGATCTCTTCTGAAACCGGCCAGCGCAAGCGTCCGTTGCGCACCACTGCATGAAGAATGGTTGCACCAACGAGATGCGGTTCTATGCCGCGACGGCTGGTTTCAACTTCGGGTAATTCAGGCATAGCATCTCCAGGAATGAACAGATGCAATCAATATGGGGGCAAGCAGATAACAAAAAACCCCGCCGGAGCGAGGTTTTTTGTTACATCAAAGCGAGAATTATTTGATTTTCGCTTCTTTGTAGATCACGTGCTGACGAACAACTGGATCGAATTTTTTCAGTTCCAGTTTTTCCGGCTTAGTACGTTTGTTCTTCGTAGTGGTATAGAAGTGACCAGTACCAGCAGAAGAAACCAGCTTGATTTTCTCACGAATACCTTTAGCCATGATTTATTTCCTCTAAGTACTTAGTACTTTTCGCCACGGGCACGCAGTTCAGCCAGAACTGTATCGATGCCTTTTTTATCGATTACACGCATACCTTTAGCAGATACGCGCAGGGTGACAAAACGCTTCTCGCTCTCAACCCAGAAACGGTGAGAGTGCAGGTTCGGCAGGAAACGGCGTTTAGTCGCGTTCAGTGCGTGGGAACGGTTGTTACCGGTCACCGGACGCTTGCCAGTAACTTGGCAGACTCGGGACATGTCTATTCTCCAAAAATCAAATTAGCTCGAGCTTCGTATGGGGTATTGGCGCCTCGTCAGGCTTTACAGCCCGGTCATCGCAGTTCTATGTGAACTCTCGATTGCCAGGCCCAAATGCCAAACCCGAGATTCTCAAAGGTGGCGTAGTATACGCTGACTCAGCGATGTGCTCAAGTCCCGAACAGACAAAGATCCCGAAGGATCGCGCATAGCGGGTTAAATCCAGCCGCGTTCGGCAAAAGAAACATACTCTCCACGCCCAATCACGATATGGTCGAGCACGCGTAAATCCATGAACTGACAACTCTTTATTATCCGTTCAGTAATGAGTTTATCCGCTTTACTGGGTTCAGCACAACCCGAAGGGTGATTATGTGCAAGGATCAGCGCCGAGGCGTTTATTTTTATCGCTTCGCGGATAATTTCCCGAGGATGGACTTCAACATGGTTTAGCGTGCCGGAAAAAAGACGGCTATGCGTTATAACCCGGTGTTGTGAGTCGAGAAAGATCACCATAAAGATCTCCCGCTCCTCACCCGTGAGCTGGCTTTGTAAAAATTCCCGCGTCATCTCCGGGCTGAGTAAAGGGCTTTCTTCACGCATCCGCACGTTGTAGTAACGCCGCGCCAGTTCAGCAATCCCCTTTAACTGGGCAAATTTCGCTACGCCAATTCCATGAACGCCACTAAATTGTTCATATTCAGAGGTTAACAAGCCATAAAGAGAGCCGAAATTCTCCAGCATCTCTTTTGCCAGGGTTAATACATCTTTACCGCGCGTTCCGGTACGCAGAAATAACGCCAGCAGCTCGACATCCGTTAAGGCGCTAATACCAAACTTCAGCATTTTTTCGCGCGGCATCAACAGCTGTGCATTGTTTTTCACCTTCACCTCCTTTGTGGTGCTCGCATCCTGTCATAGCCGTTCCGTTAAATCGACGGCCAGTTTTCAATCCTGGAAAGCGCCTCGCAAAGTGAATCTCAGGTGAAGGCACGACAACAAAAGTATTGTGATAAAATCGCCAACTTCTGGTGTCACCCTACAGGAAAAATCAACATGAGCCTGGCCGGTAAAAAAATCGTTCTCGGCGTTAGCGGCGGTATTGCTGCCTATAAAACCCCTGAACTGGTGCGTCGTTTGCGCGATCGCGGGGCCGACGTCCGCGTAGCCATGACCGAAGCGGCAAAAGCCTTTATCACCCCACTTAGCTTGCAGGCGGTTTCTGGTTATCCCGTTTCCGACAGTTTGCTGGACCCGGCAGCCGAAGCCGCTATGGGCCATATTGAGCTGGGTAAATGGGCTGATTTAGTGATTCTCGCCCCTGCCACGGCAGATTTGATTGCCCGTGTTGCTGCCGGAATGGCGAATGACCTGGTATCGACGATTTGTCTGGCTACACCTGCGCCTGTAGCCGTGCTCCCCGCCATGAACCAGCAGATGTACCGTGCCGCTGCCACGCAGCATAATTTAGAGGTGCTTGCTTCCCGTGGTTTGCTCATCTGGGGGCCAGACAGTGGCAGTCAGGCTTGTGGTGATATCGGTCCTGGGCGAATGCTCGATCCGTTAACCATTGTGGATATGGCGGTGGCGCATTTTTCGCCCGTCAACGACCTGAAACATCTGAACATTATGATTACCGCCGGTCCGACGCGTGAACCGCTCGATCCGGTGCGTTATATCTCTAATCACAGCTCCGGCAAGATGGGTTTTGCTATCGCCGCCGCCGCTGCCCGTCGTGGCGCGAACGTCACGCTGGTATCAGGTCCAGTTTCACTACCGACGCCACCGTTTGTTAAACGTGTTGATGTGATGACCGCGCTGGAAATGGAAGCCGCCGTGAATGCTTCTGTACAGCAGCAAAATATTTTTATCGGTTGCGCCGCCGTGGCGGATTATCGCGCAGCTACCGTGGCCCCAGAAAAAATCAAAAAGCAGGCCACGCAGGGTGATGAATTAACAATAAAAATGGTTAAAAACCCCGATATCGTCGCAGGCGTTGCCGCACTAAAAGACCATCGACCCTACGTCGTTGGATTTGCCGCCGAAACAAATAATGTGGAAGAATACGCCCGGCAAAAACGTATCCGTAAAAACCTTGATCTGATCTGCGCGAACGATGTTTCCCAGCCAACTCAAGGATTTAACAGCGACAACAACGCATTACACCTTTTCTGGCAGGACGGAGATAAAGTCTTACCGCTTGAGCGCAAAGAGCTCCTTGGCCAATTATTACTCGACGAGATCGTGACCCGTTATGATGAAAAAAATCGACGTTAAGATTCTGGACCCGCGCGTTGGGAAGGAATTTCCGCTCCCGACTTATGCCACCTCTGGCTCTGCCGGACTTGACCTGCGTGCCTGTCTCGACGACGCCGTAGAACTGGCTCCGGGTGACACTACGCTGGTTCCGACCGGGCTGGCGATTCATATTGCCGATCCTTCACTGGCGGCAATGATGCTGCCGCGCTCCGGATTGGGACATAAGCACGGTATCGTGCTTGGTAACCTGGTAGGATTGATCGATTCTGACTATCAGGGCCAGTTGATGATTTCCGTTTGGAACCGTGGTCAGGACAGCTTCACCATTCAACCTGGCGAACGCATCGCCCAGATGATTTTTGTTCCGGTAGTACAGGCTGAATTTAATCTGGTGGAAGATTTCGACGCCACCGACCGCGGTGAAGGCGGCTTTGGTCACTCTGGTCGTCAGTAACACATACGCATCCGAATAACGTCATAACATAGCCGCAAACATTTCGTTTGCGGTCATAGCGTGGGTGCCGCCTGGCAAGTGCTTATTTTCAGGGGTATTTTGTAACATGGCAGAAAAACAAACTGCGAAAAGGAACCGTCGCGAGGAAATACTTCAGTCTCTGGCGCTGATGCTGGAATCCAGCGATGGAAGCCAACGTATCACGACGGCAAAACTGGCCGCCTCTGTCGGCGTTTCCGAAGCGGCACTGTATCGCCACTTCCCCAGTAAGACCCGCATGTTCGATAGCCTGATTGAGTTTATCGAAGATAGCCTGATTACTCGCATCAACCTGATTCTGAAAGATGAGAAAGACACCACAGCGCGCCTGCGTCTGATTGTGTTGCTGCTTCTCGGTTTTGGTGAGCGTAATCCTGGCCTGACCCGCATCCTCACTGGTCATGCGCTGATGTTTGAACAGGATCGCCTGCAAGGGCGTATCAACCAGCTGTTCGAGCGTATTGAAGCGCAGCTGCGTCAGGTATTGCGTGAAAAGAGAATGCGTGAGGGTGAAGGTTACACCACCGATGAAACCCTGCTGGCAAGCCAGATCCTGGCCTTCTGTGAAGGTATGCTGTCACGTTTTGTCCGCAGCGAATTTAAATACCGCCCGACGGATGATTTTGACGCCCGCTGGCCGCTAATTGCCGCGCAGTTGCAGTAATATGACGCCGGATGACTTTTCATCCGGCGAGTTTCTTTAAACGCCAAACTCTTCGCGATAGGCCTTAACCGCCGCCAGATGTTCCGCCATTTCCGGCTTCTCTTCCAGATAGGCAATCAGATCTTTCAGGGTGATGATAGAGATCACTTTGCAGTTGTAATCACGCTCAACTTCCTGAATCGCCGAAATCTCGCCGCGCCCCCGTTCCTGACGATCAAGCGAAATCAATACGCCAGCAAGCGTCGCGCCATTAGCCTGAATAATCTCCATCGATTCGCGAATCGCCGTTCCGGCGGTGATCACATCATCTACCAGCATTACGCGTCCTTGTAACGCGCTACCAACCAGATTGCCGCCTTCACCGTGGTCTTTTGCCTCTTTGCGGTTAAAGCAGTACGGCAGGTCAAGGTCATGATGCTCCGCCAGCGCCACGGCGGTAGTGGTCGCAATCGGGATCCCTTTGTAAGCAGGGCCAAACAGCAGATCGAACTCAATGCCAGAATCCACCAATGCTTCAGCGTAAAAACGGCCTAACAGTGCCAGGTCGCGCCCGGTATTAAACAGCCCGGCGTTGAAGAAATAGGGGCTTTTGCGCCCGGATTTCAGCGTAAACTCGCCAAACTTTAACACCTGCTTGCTAAGCGCAAATTCAATAAACTGGCGCTGATATGGTTTCATGCCTTCGCTCCTCATCTTACTTTTCTACAGACAAAAAAAAGGCGACTCATCAGTCGCCTTAAAAATCAGTTTGCCAGCGCCGCCTTCTGCGTCGCTACAATGGATTCGATTCCCCCTCGGGCCAGCGCCAACAAGGTGAGTAGCTCTTCATGGGTGAACGGCTCGCCTTCTGCCGTCCCCTGCACTTCAATGATGCGCCCGTCTTCGGTCATCACTACGTTCATGTCGGTCTCTGCGGCTGAGTCTTCAACGTATTCCAGATCGCAAATTGCTTCACCGTTTACAATACCGACAGAAACTGCGGCTACCATCCCTTTCATCGGGTTGGTTTTCAGCTTGCCGTTTTCCACCAGCTTCTGTAGCGCATCTGCCAGCGCCACGCAGGCACCCGTAATCGACGCGGTACGCGTGCCACCATCAGCCTGAAGCACGTCGCAGTCCAGCGTAATGGTGAACTCACCCAGCGCTTTCAAATCTACTGCCGCGCGAAGAGCACGGGCGATCAGACGCTGGATTTCCATTGTGCGTCCACCCTGCTTACCTTTCGCCGCTTCACGAGCGTTACGGGTGTGGGTAGAACGTGGCAGCATGCCGTACTCTGCGGTGATCCAGCCCTGGCCCTGACCTTTCAGGAAGCGCGGCACGCCTTCTTCAATAGAGGCGGTACACAACACTTTGGTATCGCCAAATTCGACCAGCACCGAGCCTTCTGCATGTTTTGTATAGTTACGAGTCAGGGTAACGGGACGCACCTGATTATTGCTACGGCCTGCTGGACGCATATTGAAATCTCCGGCTTGAAACAAATGTGGCTGCGCATTATACGGACTTCCGGCGGTTATTCCTATCCTGACAAGGCATCGATGGCTATAATCCTTCCACCTCTCCTTTTATAAACAGGAACGTCTATGATCCGCAGTATGACCGCCTACGCCCGGCGTGAAATCAAGGGTGAATGGGGGAGCGCAACCTGGGAAATGCGCTCGGTAAACCAGCGTTATCTGGAAACTTACTTTCGTCTGCCGGAGCAGTTCCGTAGCCTTGAACCTGTCGTTCGCGAGCGTATTCGTTCTCGCCTGACGCGCGGTAAAGTGGAATGTACCCTGCGCTATGAGCCAGATGTTAGCGCACAAGGTGAGCTGATCCTCAATGAAAAACTGGCTAAACAGCTGGTAACTGCCGCGAACTGGGTAAAAATGCAGAGTGACGAAGGGGAAATCAACCCGGTTGATATTCTGCGCTGGCCGGGCGTGATGGCAGCCCAGGAGCAGGATCTCGACGCCATTGCCGCTGAAATTCTCGCGGCGCTGGATGGTACGCTGGACGACTTTATTGTCGCGCGCGAAACCGAAGGTCAGGCACTGAAAGCATTGATCGAGCAGCGTCTGGAAGGCGTCACCGCCGAAGTGGTCAAAGTCCGCGCCCATATGCCGGAAATCCTGCAATGGCAGCGTGAGCGTCTGGTCGCGAAGCTGGAAGATGCTCAGGTTCAGTTGGAAAACAACCGTCTGGAGCAGGAGCTGGTTCTGCTGGCACAACGAATTGACGTTGCCGAAGAACTGGACCGCCTGGAAGCGCATGTCAAAGAGACCTACAACATTCTGAAGAAAAAAGAAGCCGTTGGTCGTCGTCTGGACTTTATGATGCAGGAATTCAACCGCGAGTCGAACACTCTTGCGTCGAAGTCTATCAATGCCGAAGTGACAAACTCCGCGATTGAGCTGAAAGTGTTGATTGAGCAGATGCGCGAGCAAATTCAGAATATCGAGTAAATATTTAAGAGCTATCACAAAGACGCACGAAACCAGTAAAGCCCGCAATCCAGCGGGCTTTTTTGTTATCATCGGCTATCATAAAGACGCAACAAAGCGCATGATTGCCGTGTACACAAAGGTGTACCCAATGAGGTTTGTGTACATCAATTTGGGTACACCCCCTATTAAAAGTTTGGAATAGTTTGGATATTCGCAAAATGCCAAAACTCACAGACATGCAGATCCGCGCGTGGATAAAGGCCGGAGAGCGATTCGAGGGACGGGCGGACGGGAACGGCTTATACCTGCGTTACCGTGAAGCCGACAAAACCCCCACATGGAGATTCCGCTATAAACTCGCAGGGAAGTCCCGCGCAATGCTAATTGGTTCGTATAGCGAGCTATCACTATCAAAGGCCAGAGAGACAGCAAAGGAGCTTTCGGCGCGTGTTGCGCTGGGTTATGACGTTGCCGGGGAGAAGCAGGAGCGGAAATCCGAAGCACTGGCGAAGATGGAAGCAGAAAAAAACGCCATGCGCGTTTCAGAGCTTGCCGCTGAATACTTTGAACGTCAGATACTGCCCCGCTGGAAGCACCCCGATATACTCCGCCGCCGTATCGACAAAGATATAAACCCCTGCATTGGCAGCATGAAGGTAGAGGACGTGAAGCCGCGCCATATCGACGACATGCTGAAAGGTATTGTTGACCGTGGAGCGCCGACCATAGCAACGGACGTGCTGAGATGGACGCGCCGCATATTCGACTACGGAATCAAACGGCACGCGCTGGAGATTAACCCCTGTTCAGCCTTTGAGGTGGCAGACGCTGGAGGGAAGGAGGTTAGCCGCGACCGCTGGCTAACACGCGATGAGTTAATCCAGCTATTCAAAGCCATGCGCACGGCTAAGGGTTTCAGTCGCCAGAATGAAATCACGTTCAAATTACTGTTAGCGTTATGCGTCCGCAAAATGGAGTTATGCGCCGCCCGCTGGGAGGAGTTCGATCTTGATAAAGCCGTATGGCGCTTGCCAGAGGAACGCAGCAAAAACGGCGACGCTATAGACATTCCATTAGCACCGCCAGCAGTCGAATGGCTGAGAGAGCTTAAAACGTTCTCATGCAACAGCGCATGGGTACTGCCAGCCAGAAAGATGCAAAACCGCATGATCCCCCATATTCAGGAAAGCACCCTGCCCGTTGCGCTGGCGAAGGTTCGCGCTGAAATGCCGGACGTGCCGAATTTCACTATTCACGACTTCCGGCGCACGGCCCGCACCCATTTAGCCGCGCTGGGCGTTGATCCTGTAGTCGCAGAAAGATGCCTTAACCACAAAATTAAAGGCGTGGAGGGTATCTATAACCGCCACCAATACTTTGATGAACGCCGGGCCGCGTTAACACAGTGGGCGGGATTGCTGGTGGCACTGGAGCGCGGCGAAGAGTACAACGTTACACCGCTGAGAAAGGCGAAGTAACCAAGATATGTAAAGAATCAGAGGACAGATTGAGCCTAGCCCGACGGGGCGAAAAGCGGGAAGCCTTACCGCCTGGCTCAATCACTCTTTAAGGCACAGCGTGAAAGGTGACGCGATGACCAAAAAAGAAGCCCACAGCAGTATTAAAATCCCACCTATGGAATACTTTAAGCTCGACAGGGCAGCTAGTATTTTGCAATGCGATACAGATGATTTACTTCACTATGGAGTTATTGGGGCTATACCGTTGTGTATAATGATGAGAGGATTTTCTTCTACTTTGGCTTTTATAGGCGGTAAAGATATAAAAGACCCAATTGAGTTTTATCACGAACACAAAGGAAACTCATCATTTCTTTTTCGTGAGGGCAACTATATATCTCATTTTAATTCCACGCTCACCGAACATGACGCATACAAAACAGATAGTGGGCTTATTTTATTTAGAGGATTGGCGAACGGGCTATGGTGTCTGGGACACAGTGAAATAGAAAGTCTTCTTTATTCTAAGAGGGCAAGGGTGATAGACACGACAATTTTCAGGCCGTTCGGATGGGACACTTTCCGCGAGAAGACTGGCCTTTCGTGTCAGATAATTAGCGATAGATATTTTAATCAGAGCTGGCTACCTACGCTAAACAGACAACTAGCCGAAAGCATAGGGTTTCAGTTAAGTGAGAGCCGAAAACCTGCGCTTAATGAGACTTTGACAACTTCCGATCTATTTATTGCCAGAGATACCATTTTAAAACTCAAAGACGCAATAGACACAGGCGAGCCGATTAAAAGCATGATTAACGGAGGTGTTATTCCCTTACCGCCGACGGAAATGAATGTAGGAAAACCAGTAAAAACAACAGAAAAACAGATGAGACTAATTGTCGCATTACTTAAACGTATAGGCTTAACCGATAGTGATTTAAAAGGCAGCATTACACAACTGAGAAATAAAGCTAACAATAAAGGTGAGGAGCTACCACTCCCGGATGATGATAAGACGCTTATAGATTGGCTGCGAAAAGGGGGAGTCAACCGATAACGGAATTATGAAAATTCCGGGGAGTTTTCTAATAATTCCGATACATTACAATCTATTGCTCCCATCATACCCGTAACGAAGCAACAACCATCAAAAGAGGTTACGGGACATATGGCAACACATAACGCAACAACCCACACAATCCCCCAATCTGGCTATATCCGACGCTTCCGCCTTGCTGAATTGCTGGGCGTTAGCGTTTCCACCATTGATCGCAAAGTTCGCAATGGGGTTCTGCCGCGCCCGGTAAAGCTGGGCGAGAAGATTACCGCCTTTGATGCGGTAGAGATTAACAACTGGCTGGCAGAGCGTCGCGGGAAGGTGGCCTGATGAAAAAAGAAAACCGCCCCGGACAGCAGGCGGCTAACATAGATATTCGCGGATCTGATGTTACGCCACCAGCGCCCACCACACAAGCGCCACGCCGCACACCGAAGAAGCACCGCGCCCGCGTCTATATGCTACGCACTGGGGTAGAGGGATGGACAGAAAACGACATTCTGCGCTACTGCCGCCTTTCGTCTGGAAGGAACTACGCCAGCGAGTTAGAACGCAGGCTTGATATTCAGTTAGAGCGTATCGACGAAAAGAATCCCGACGGGATCGGGTCACATTTACGCTATCGCTTTACCGGGCGCGGTGACGTTCTAAAAGTTATTCGGCTTGTGAACCATAACGCCGACGCTGGGGGCTATCAGGGACTTTCTCAGCCTGAAATTGCCGACATTCTCAATCTATACCCGGACAATCTCACCGCCGCCTAACGGAGACTGAAAATGAACATCGAAAAAAGCAGATTAATTTCTGAGGCCGCCCCTCATCTGAACGCCTATCAGGGCACAATTAACGGTAATGAATTTGCCGCAATTGTCCCGGTTATTCCTGGTCATATCGGTGGGCGTGAAACCAATATTGTTAGCGCAAAAGCGTTACACAAAGCGTTGGGCGTGGGAAAAGACTTCTCTACATGGATCACTGATCGCATCTCTGAATATGACTTCACCATTGGGCACGATTACTCAGTCCATAAAACTATTTCCCCAAATTTGGGGAAAAGCCCGAATGGCGCGGCTTACAGCAAGATTAAGCACTCTGGCAGACCCGGCAAAGACTATCTGTTAAGTGTCGGAATGGCGAAAGAACTGGCAATGATCGAACGCACCGAACAGGGCCGCGCTATCCGCCGTTATTTCATCCAGTGCGAGGAAGAATTACAGCGTAGCGTGCCTGAAATCGCCGCCCGCTATCGTCGCCAGCTAAAAGCCCGTATCAGTGCCGCAAACAACTTTAAGCCGATGTGCGATGCGCTGAATATGGCCCGTGCCGAGATGGGTAAAACGACGCAGCAACACCACTACACAAACGAGAGCAATATGATTTCTCGTATCGTTCTTGGTGGGCTAACTGCTAAGCAGTGGGCGCGGATAAATGGCTATTCTGGCGAACCTCGCGACCATATGAACGCAGAACAGCTTGAGCACCTCTCATATCTCGAAAGCACCAATATCACGTTAATTGATATGGGCATGGAATATGAGCAGCGCAAAGGAGAACTCACCCGCCTGTCGCAACGCTGGCTCGCTAAACGTCTGGAGGTAAACCATGCGTAACCATAATCCGATGCCGGGAAGCCGTTACAAGGATTCGCACGGGGCTGTAGTGACCGTACAGCGCGTCGAGCATAACCGAGTGACCTTTTACCGCGAGGGCTATCAGTCGCCATGTGTTCAGCCTTTGGAGAGATTCGTTAAGGAGTTCGTGGAGGTGCGCCGTGATACTGAATGAACCTGCCGCCCAGAAAGAAGCCTTTAATCTGGCTAGCCTGTTAACAAATGTTAACCCTTACAACCTGTCAAAACCTGACATTCATCGCCGCGCCGTTGCGACAAATGACGACATTTTAGAGGCGTTTTCTGGGCTGAGAATTGGGCTGCGAATCCTAATAAATCCTAAGTTTTTTTCGAGTTTTGCGACCAGTACGCGCACGCGCGAAGGTGAGTTTTGCGAGTCCATAAAAAAGGGCTTGCCGACTATCGCCAACCCGGTTTATGGTTATAGCGCACCTGCAAAATCAGGTGCCGGGATTGGCGTCCCGATAACCTGTATAGTGCCGACACGCACTAAGCGTGTTTTTTTGTCGGCAAAATTCCTGCGCACCCAAATTATGGTGGGCTGGATGAGGCTTCCGAAAGGAAGGCCGGTGTCTATACAGGCCGGTTACGCCAACCTTGTTCAGCTCACCACCAGTCTGAGATTGGCGTCTCTTGGTGGTGAATTCAAAATTCACTGTATAGAGGCTGCCATCATGGCTACTACCCCTACCCAAAATCCACAATTTATCTGGTTAATCGCAGCCGTTCGCCGCGACATGCCGACAATTACCGCCAAAATTCACCATATCGCCGCAGAAACTGAGCAGGAAGCCCGCCGCATTCTGGCGCGGGATCACGTTTGCTTTTTTGCCGGACGTATTCGCACAGGGGGCGCACATGCTTAATTACTTCCGTGTTGCAGGATGCGCCACCGCCCGGAGCGGCGAATTAGTCGAGTTCGTTTATATCGTTGACGCCCGCAGCGCGATCAGCGCCAAAGCTGAGGCGCTAAATCAGGCCAGAAATGAACGCCTTTCCCACATCCAGATTACCCGCATTCGTGAGGTGGCAGCATGAACATAAATACCATCTACCGCCACCCGGCAGAGCTGGAAGCCGAAGCGATGCTATCTCGCAAAGAATCATACCCGGATGATTTTACGCTGGCAGACCGAACAGCAGAACGCATGACCCGCGCCCGCAATGGGCTGGCTCACGTTATGACCGATTTATTACCACTCCTCGAAGTTGAGCAAGCAGCCATCGCGTATTGCTGGCTGAGTAAAGTCCTGACGATTGTCGATATAGCCAGAATTGATGCGGAGGGCAGCGCATGAGCAACGCACCGACCATTAAATCGGGAAATGCCGACTTATTACACGCCGAAGCCACACCGCACGGCGTCAATATCATGACCCGCAATGATGCCGGGGGATATGAGCAGGTTGCTCTTATCAGCTACGAGAGCGCGGTAAACCGCCTTGATGCCGGAGAGTACGACGATACGCCAAATATCGGATACGCCATACATTTTGCCGTTGCTGATGGCGGGGCGCGTGGCTGGTTCGACTTTACCGCGCAGCATAACGTCACTATGTGGCGCTGGCTGATTGCTACCACGTTCATTTCTGAGATGAAGCGCGAAAACGGCACAACCACCGTCACGGAGGCTGACGGCACAACGTCAAAAGTAGCGATTTACTCCAATGGCACGGCGGGGATTGTGGTTTACCCGTTCGCGGAACGTCTGGCGATGGCGAATAACATCGAGGGCGCAATGATTGAGCGCTACGGCATTGAGCAGGGAACGGCGAACGCCATTGTTTTTTATCAGGCCATGATCGACACGGAGCGCGGCGAGCTGACCCCGTTCGGACGTGAAACGCTGGCAGAGCTGCATGATGGATTCATTGCTGATCTGAATGAAAACGGCTTGCCTGAAATGCCAGCGGCGCACTGAGGGAGGTAATACGAATGCGTAATATCGACATTATCCGCGAAGTGACCAGCGCCGCCGCTGGTAAATGGCCTTATGTGCTGGCTGGCCTGTCTATCGACGTTCCTGATTCATCGCGCCGTCATGCCCCCTGCCCTGCATGTGGTGGGAAAGACCGTTTCAGATTCGACGACAACGGGCGAGGTAGCTTTATCTGCAATCAGTGCGGCGCGGGCGATGGGCTGGATTTAATCAAACGGGTTAACAACTGCGACACCACGGAGGCGGCGCACCTTGCCGCTGATGTGCTGGGTATTGATTACCGGGCCGCAGAACCAGCACCAGACGCTGCCAGCCAGAGACAGACGCAGTTAGCTGCAGACCGCCAGCGGCATGAGCAGGAGCGACAGAAAAAGGCCGCAGAGGACGCAGAGCAGCGCCGGGCTACGTTTTCCCGTCTGTATGCCGGAATGCGCCAGAGAGCCATACAGGGCGAAGCTGAGTACCTGCAATCAAAAGGGCTGACCGGGTTTAATTACCCGCTAATGCCAGATGGTTCGTTATTGCTGGAGCTGGTGGATGAATCCGGCGCAGTGGCAGCAGCGCAGACCATTACACCGCATGGAGAAAAGCGACTTCTGACGGGTTCGGCAAAGCGCGGGGCATATCACGCCGTAAACGCGCCAGAATCGCCGCAGAGCGTTTTAATTGCCGAGGGGCTGGCGACGGCCCTTTCAGTTCACCTGATGCGCCCGGACGCGCTGGCAGTGGCAGCAATTGACGCGGGCAACCTGCTACCCGTTGCCGAAGTGATGCGCCGGAAGTATCCACAGGCACAAATAATCATCGCCGCAGACAACGACCACCACCAAAACGGAGAAGCCAATACAGGCAGGGAGGCCGCAGAGAAAGCCGCCTTGTCCGTGGCTGGATGGGTGGCACTGCCGCCGACAGACTACAAAGCCGACTGGAACGACCACCACCAGCAAAACGGGCTGGAAGTCGCTACGGCTGCGTTTAACGACTCGATGTACCAGATTCAAGGGGAAGCCGTTAAACCACGATTGCAGGCCATTGAGGGCGGTAAAACTGACCATCCAGAGAAAGACCCACTAAAACCCCACATTGAGAGCCGAAAAGATGGCGTTTTCTGGGTAACGCCGAAGGTGGACAAGGAAAGCGGGGAGATCATCAACGCTGAAAGCTGGTTATGTTCACCGTTGGAGGTTATCGGCACGGGACGCGACGACAAAGATCAGTATCTTATTATCTCATGGCTGGCATTCGGTGCAGGCATACGGACAACAGCGGCTATCCCGCTGGCTGATATTGGCGAGCGTGAAGGCTGGCGCACCCTGAAAGCTGGTGGCGTCAACGTCACAACGAAAAACAGCCTACGGGCGATTCTTGCCGACTGGTTACAGCGAAGCGGCTCGCGTGAATTGTGGCGCGTTGCTCATGCTACAGGCTGGCAGTGTGGGGCATACATCATGCCGGACGGGGAAATCATCGGCACACCTCAGCGGCCTGTTTTGTTCAGCGGGCGCAGTTCAGCCGCTGCCGGGTATACCGTAGCAGGAACGCCTGAAAGCTGGCTTAACAGTGTTGCGCGGCTGGCATACGGCAACTACGCGATGATGACAGGCATCGCCGCAGCACTGGCAGCGCCATTAATCGGGGTGGCAGATCGTGACGGATTCGGGATTCATTTTTATGAGCAATCGAGCGCCGGGAAAACAACCACGCAGAACGTGGCGAGCAGTCTTTACGGCAACCCTGATGCCTTGCGCCTGACGTGGTATGGGACGGCGCTGGGGCTGATAAACGAGGCCGCCGCCCACAATGACGGGCTGATGCCGCTGGATGAAGTCGGACAGGGCGCAGACCCGATAAGCGTTTCTCAGTCTGCCTATGCCCTGTTTAACGGCGTGGGGAAATTGCAGGGAGCAAAGGAAGGAGGCAACCGGGATCTGAAACGCTGGCGCACCGTGGCAATCAGCACCGGGGAAATGGATTTAGAAACGTTCATCGCCACCGCAGGACGCAAGACAAAAGCGGGGCAACTGGTGCGACTGCTGAATATCCCGCTGAGTAAGGCGGTGCGCTTTCATGAGCACCAGACAGGGAAAGATCACGCCGACGCGCTGAAAGACGCTTACCAGCACCATCATGGCGCTGCCGGGCGGGAGTGGATTAGATGGCTTTCAGACCACCAGCAGCAGGCGATTGATGCCGTTCGTGAGTGTGAAGCCCGATGGCGAAGTCTAATCCCTGCTGACTATGGGGAACAGGTTCACCGTGTAGGGGCGAGGTTCGCCATTCTGGAGGCCGCTTTACTGCTGGGTGGCGTGGTTACTGGCTGGGATGCTCAAACGTGCCGGGATGCGATACAGCACACCTATAACGCATGGCTGAAAGAGTTCGGCACGGGGAACAAAGAGCACCAGCAGATCATCGAGCAGACGGAGGCGTTTTTAAATGCCTATGGGCTGAGTAGATTCGCGCCGCTGGGTTATGACCCGCGCGATTTACCCATCCGTGATTTAGCCGGGTACAGGAAGAAGGGGAACCACGACGGCGACCCGATAATTTTCTACACCTTCCCGGCAACATTTGAGCAGGAGATCGCACGGGGTTTTAATGTCAGGCAGTTTGCCGAAGTTCTCAAGAATGCAGGAATGCTAACACCACCAACGAGCGGGCGAGGTTATCAGGGGCGGGTAAGGGAAGGAGGGCGGCAAATTCGCGTTTATGTGCTCAACTTCATGGATGAGGAAAGCAGCCAGCCAGAAGAATAATCTTTTTTCACATACGTAGTTTTAGTGTTGTCTCTGTTGTCTTTGTTGTCTCATTTTGTAAGTTACATTGATTTATAAGGATTTTATTTTAATTTTTGAGACAACATTGAGACAACATTTAGCCATTTTGAGACAACAGGGCGAACGTGTGTTTTTAGTCCGGCAGGCAGTGAGACAACATTTATGCCGGGTGAGACAACACGAAATTGCAAATGTTGTCTCAGCAAAACCCAGACGTGGCGCGGCCTGTAGAGCCGTGAGACAACAAAGACAACAGAGACAACACTATTTTTGTTTATATACAAAAAAATCTGGCGAAGGTGTCCCACAATAAGACGGTGCCGGGCAATCTTCATTAGCAAAACTAATAATTCGAGGTATTCGCAAAATGACAGCACAGATATCAGCCTACGGGCGGCTGGTGGCAGATCCCCAGACCAGAACGACAAACAGCGGCGGCAGCATGACAATGGGGCGTTTAGCGGTGGCACTGCCTTGCCATGCAGCAGAGGGCGGAGAGGTTACTTTCTGGCTGGGCGTGGTGGCATTCGGCAAACAGGCCGACGCACTGGCAGGACACGTTAAAGGCGATTTAGTCAGTGTTGCCGGAGCGATGCAGGTCAATCAGTGGGCGGGCAAGGATGGCGGTACACAGCAGGGGTATCAGGTAGTAGCCGACAGCGTGATCAGCGCCAGAACGGTACGCCCCGGCGGGAAGCGGGCCGAGTCAGTCAAAGCAAGTGGAGCCAGCAGGGGCCACGAAACGCAATCCGCGCCGGGATGGGAGCTATATAACACCCCTGATGATTTTGACCAGCGCCCACCATTCGACGATGAAACGCCATTCTGAGGGGGGTGAACATGGTAAACGACAGCAAAGCTGAGGATCTGGAAGCAAAAGGGCTGTACCGACGCGCCGCCGCGCGATGGATGGAAGTCATGCTGTTATGCACCGAGGACGATGATCGGGAATGGATAAAGCGCCGCCGTGAAACGTGTCTGGAGAACGTGAAGCGCCCGCCCGTGAAGGTTGAGGACTTTGGCGACCTGCATAAAGCTGTCACCGAAACTCAGCACCGCATGGGGATAGCGCAACCGAACGGTAACGCCTTCCGGTTAAATGGCGGCAAGAGGCAACGGCATACCACCAGCGGGGGCGATGGTTCGCAGTAAGTTTCGCACCCAAACGGCGGAAAATTTAGTACTGTTTAGTACGGATTTAAAACCCTAGCAGCGCCAGACCCGCGCCAGTAGCGGGCTGGAAGCCAAATCGTGATTCAGGACGTCCTAAATATCTGGTTCGTTCCACTGGTACGCAGTGCGCAGCAAAACTGCGTATTCAACGTGCGTACTACCTGACAAATGCTAACGGTGGCATTGCGTACAGAAATTGCGAATTCGCAGTAATTTGTAAGCGCGAATTGCGCATTCGCAAAATGGTGGAGAGGCTTGATATTTCTGGCTTGGGCGCTATCAGTTCGCAGTAGATGGCGGAAGTTAGATATACAGTTTTATTAAGGTATTGTTAGGGTTTGTTAAGGTTTTTGCGCACAAAAATGCGCACAGTGAGCCGTTAAATGAAAAAAAATAGCCAACAATCAAGATCGGGATGGGGTGGCAAGCGGAAAGGCGCAGGCGCACCATTGGGCAATACTAATGCCGTCAAACATGGCGAACGCAGTCGGCGGGCATTCTTCCCATTTGAGGGGGGAGAGGCGCTTTCTCCGCTGGTGCGAAATCGTGCAAGAAACCTCATGCTGGCTGAGAGATACGGGCTATTACTGGCGAATAATCCGACGCCGGGAACAGAAGAATGGCGCGAGATGACATTGATTAACGGACTCATGGGGCTACATGCCGACAGAATCGCACGGCTTGAGCTGAGATTAGCGAGAGCCGTTTCAATGCAAGCAAGGCGGGATCTGCGAAGGGTTAAAAAAAGCGGCGCATGTTAGCAATCCGTATAGTCACCAATGTTGAAATACTGGACTGTACTGGACAGACTCAAAGCCCATATGAAGAGAGAACCGCGCCAGTAGCGGGCTGGAAGCCATATTCGATTTAGGCAGTCCAAAATATTCTGGTTCGCGCCACTGGTGCGCAGTACGCAGAAAAACGCTTATTATCTCTCATTCATTTTTTGCGCAGATCGCAGTTAATGCGCAGTAATTCGCAGGAGGCCAGCCAGTGAGAAACAGAACGCGCAGCTATATCACGGGCGTGATTGAGCGTAAGACGGGGAAAGCTGCCAAAGATATTGGCCCGAAGCTGTAAAAGCAAAACGCCCAAAAGGGCGTTTGAGAGCGGACAGACTAATACCCGGCGCAATTATGTTTTGGACAGTATATTGATCGCCCAAAACTACGCAACAGGGGCAACCATGACACCACAGCAGATAGCCGCAATCACAGCCGCTAAACTGGAGCATGAAGGCCACCAGCTTACCCCGGCAGAGGTTCGGGAAATGGAGCGCATTATTGAAGCTGATACAGCCCGGCGCAAACGGTTCGGGGAGATGATGCGAGCGCCTGCCTACCAGTGGAAGAAGCCAGCGCCACGCAGGTAGATACGGGATTATTCCGCATGTAACTTATGCTTATTAAGCAAATTACCTTTATTCACCTTTACAGAATTGTGAGTGCGTCAGTATCGTTATCCTTCCGATTCGCATTTATTCAGGATTTGCATGTACCAGCTAAAGATAACCATCCGAGACAGCAAACCACCTATATGGCGGCGTGTGCTGGTTCCAGAGCAAATCCCCTTTAGTGAACTTCACGCGGTGATCCAGTTGGCTTTTGGCTGGAATGACGAACACCTGTATATGTTCGAGAAAGGGCGTAAAGGTGATCCCGGTAGCGAGTATCGCGTATGGGGTGAGGATGAAAGCATGGGTAATGCGGCAATCACACCACTATGGGCAGCGCTCCAGAATGATGGTGACAAGCTGGTTTACACGTATGACTTTGGCGACTGGTGGGATTGCGTCATTGTGCTGGAGAAGCAAACACACGATACGAGCAATCAGCCCATTAGCTGCCTGCGTGGGAAAGGCACCACCCCGGCGGAAAACTCAGGCGGCTTGCATGGTTACAATGAATTGCTATTACAGGCCAGAGAGTCTGATAATCCTGAGCAGGCCGAGATCCACAATTTCCTGATGCTGGATATTGAACGCCGGGTTTACGACCTGAGCAGCATCAACGACAGATTGCAGGCTCTTAACTGACCCGCATATATTCGCCTGATATTGCGTTATCAGCGCCGCCAGTATCGCGCATAACAGCGCACTGACCGGGTAAACCGTAGCGCACGACCGTTGCGTTAGTCTCACCGCCGCGCCGTATCTGGCGCGATTCATACACTGTCACCCGCTCAAGCAGTCCACCAGCAACCATGCTTTCCAGTGTGCGCCGGGTTGATTCGAGCTGGTGACGCTTATCGAACGACCCCATGCCGTGAAGCAGGTACGCCACGCCCGACACATCGAACGGAGGAGCGCCAATCTCACCCGTCACCCAATCGAGGCTATCCGGCTCAAAGTAACTGAGTATCTCTTTTTTGCGGCTGGTCATTCTCATGGCTGGTGGATTCCTTATTGTGGGATAGAGGTATCATACAACAAGGTGCAAAAGATAAGAGGCCAGAACAGCAAGCATAAGAGCATAAAATGAGCAGTAAAAGGCAGCACCTCAAAATACCGTGTACACAAGCGTGTACCCAATGAGAAAACGCATTACAAGAAACACGGCAACCACGGGCATTTAAAGCCACTACTCAATAAACAAATTCAATATTGAGTAACTCGTAACACTAATTCTTACTTTTCAGCCTTCACAAATGCCGCCCACTCAAACAGAGCGGCATTTTTCTTCCCCGCAACTTCAATTCTGTTTTGCGTGCCTGCTCCAGATTTTGCGATGTTTTTTTGCCCAGCACACTGAGAACGTGAGATACTCACAACTGTATATAAATACAGTTACAGATTTACTTTCTTTGCAATCGATATCACATGGAGTGGGCAATGAACGAACATCATCAACCTTTTGAAGAAATACGGCATTATGGCACTGAAGGGCAAGAATTTTGGTCAGCTAGAGAATTGGCACCGTTACTGGATTATCGGGACTGGCGCAATTTTCAAAAGGTACTGGCCCGCGCGACTCAAGCGTGCGAAGCCAGCAATCAAGCTGCATCTGACCATTTCGTTGAAACCACCAAAATGGTTGTATTAGGTTCAGGGGCTCAACGAGAACTTGAAGATGTTCATCTCTCCCGCTATGCCTGTTACCTGGTAGTACAAAACGGCGACCCTGCGAAACCGGTTATTGCGGCAGGGCAAACTTATTTTGCTATCCAGACCCGACGGCAGGAGCTGGCTGACGATGAAGCTTTCAGGTAACTTCGTGAAGACGAAAAGCGTCTTTTTCTGAGAAATGAATTGAAAGAACATAACAAACAATTGGTTGAGGCAGCACAGCAAGCTGGGGTAGCGACAGCTACTGATTTCGCCATATTTCAGAATCATGGTTACCAAGGGCTGTATGGTGGATTAGATCAGAAAGCCATCCACCAACTGAAGGGGCTGAAAAAGAGTCAGAAGATCCTGGATCATATGGGTTCAACAGAACTGGCGGCTAATCTCTTTCGAGCTACCCAAACAGAAGAAAAACTCAAGCGGGATGGCGTGAATTCAAAACAGCAAGCTAATACCACACACTTTGACGTGGGTAGCAAGGTGAGGCAAACCATTCAGGAACTTGGCGGAACCATGCCTGAGGAGTTGCCGACCCCGCAGGTCAGCATCAAGCAGTTGGAAAACAGTGTAAAAATTACAGAGAAGAAATAGCAGAAACTAAAAACTCTTTTTGTTGATTGAGACACCCGATGCGTAAGCCAAGGTCCAGGTGCAGTGAACACAATGGCTAAATATTGCACCTTTCTTTTCCCCCCTCAGTTTTAACCTATTTTTTCTTATGCATTTTCTCAGACAAGAAGTCAGAAGAATGCATCTCTGCTACAGAAAATAGCGATTTCACATAACTACAAGTTATCAATTTCCCCTCACCTTAAAAAATCTCAATCGTGACAATGCGCACAAATCGCTACCCTGCCAGACAGATTTTTAGGGAGAGAACCATGCTGTTACACATTTTGTATTTGGTTGGCATTACTGCCGAAGCCATGACGGGGGCGCTGGCGGCCGGACGACGGCGCATGGATACATTTGGCGTAATTATTATTGCGACCGCCACCGCAATTGGCGGAGGGTCAGTGCGCGATATTCTGCTGGGCCACTATCCGCTCGGCTGGGTCAAACACCCGGAATATGTGATTATCGTCGCTACCGCCGCAGTACTCACCACTATCGTTGCTCCTGTAATGCCTTACCTGCGCAAAGTGTTTCTGGTGCTCGATGCGCTCGGACTGGTGGTCTTTTCTATCATCGGGGCACAGGTTGCACTGGATATGGGGCACGGCCCAATTATTGCCGTTGTCGCGGCGGTAACCACCGGCGTGTTTGGCGGCGTTTTGCGCGATATGTTCTGTAAACGCATCCCACTGGTATTCCAGAAAGAGTTGTATGCCGGTGTCTCATTTGCCTCCGCCGTGCTGTACATCGCGCTGCAACACTATGTTTCTAATCATGATGTGGTAATTATCTCCACCCTGGTATTCGGCTTTTTTGCCCGCTTACTGGCGCTACGCCTTAAGCTGGGATTACCGGTCTTTTACTACAGCCACGAAGGACACTAAGGTTCAAAACCTGTGATCTGCTGGGCAGCCAGCCAACTGCCCAGCTTCTTGATTTGCGCATTTTCCTTCCATTCAATAACCTGTCTGGCGCGCCCCGATCCAGTGCCCGGCAGCTGCTGCCAGAACTGCTCCGTGCTAAATAAAAGTTGCGACCAGGACCGTTCATCACTGGCATTAAGCGCCGCCCGGGTTAGCGGTATTCCCATTGCCATCACCCAGCGAGTAAAAGGCTGCTTACGAGCCAGATTAAACTGATGCCATAGCTGCGCACTTTTACTTTTCGCGATCCCCGGCGTGTTCTGTAATTGCTCTGGCGTTAATAAAAGCCAGGAAAAGATATGCTCAAAGCGATGAGTCTGATGCAGCGCGCGCCAGCCGGCCTCACCAATGCCATCCAGCCCAAGAACCTGTTTTGCCCCCAGCCAGACTAAGCGTGAAATGAACTGTTCCTGACAAACATCAGAAGCAAAGTAGCAGGTCAACGAGTTAAAGCGGTTTTCTGGCGGTGTCGGTTTTGTACGTTCTGCACCGCGCCACACCACATCATCAATGCGAGGAATACCCTGACCGGCAAGGCTGACGAGAATCTGATCACCAGGCGCAATATCCCACTCCTGCCAGCGCCTGACGGAACCAATATTCACCCGCTGGACTTTTTTATCATCCAGCATGACAGGTGCGAGTGACGCAACCACCGATATTTTACCGCTCTTACCCACCGCAAACTGAATTGCCTTCACTTCGGCAACCTGAGCTACAGGTTGATATTTCCAGGCCACCAGCCACTCTGCCTGGCCCGGTAGCCAATGGCGGGATTCTGGCTCTTTCGCCGCTCGTACAACTACGCCATCGGTGACGAAGGGTAATTCCGCTTTCCACCACTCATTGCGTACGCGCGCAACTTCATCAGCATTTTTCACCGCACGGGTATACGTCTGCGTTAGAGTAAAACCTGCGGTAGCCAGCTCTTTTAAACGATCAGACATTAACTGCGGTCCATCCGGCCATGCCCAGACAAAAACGCCCAGAGAATTCAGCGTGTCGCTATCGTCCTGGCGCATCATCAAGCCAGCAACTTTTGCGCGGGCATTTATTCCCCCCATTTGTTGTTGGATATGCCCCTCGCGCTGGAGAAATATTTCCCCCTGAAGCGTACTGTTGGCTAAAGGCCCGCTAACGGTTTGCGGCACAGCGGAAATTAAGCTAACTTTCTGCGTCCAGTCCTCGCCTTTCAGGCCATTATCGCGACTGATTGCTTTGTTCAGTTTCCCGTCCCGATAAACCAGGGTTACCGCAACGCCATCAACTTTTGGCTGCACCCAAAGATCGCTACGTTCTCGCATCCACAGACTTAATGCGTTTTTATCCACCATTTTGCGTACACCCGTATGGGCAACCGGATGCATAACCGCACCATTTAAAGGCGGCATCATCACGTCGCGGGGCTCGCTCCCAAAGCAGCGTTGCCACTGCGTAAGACGGGCGCTTAACTGATCGTAAACACCGTCTTCCACCTCACTTTTTCCTTCCTTCCAGTAGTCATCGTCCCACTGTTTTATTTGCTGTTGCAGGCGGGAAATTTCTTCCTGTGCTCTGGCTGGCGACCAGGCCGGACAGACCGCCCACACAGATGATTGCCAGCACAAGATACTTATTAATATCGCCATCCATACTTTCATCATCACCTCCGCTGTAGGTAGTCAGGCAGATATACAACGTGATGAAAGCAAAGCCGAGTGGCAAAAACGGAGTCTGCGAGGACGCTTCCTGAAAATCGTCTTTATTGCAGTGAATGACAGGCAAATGCGGAAGCAGCTACGCAAAACGCAACAACTTTGCGCAAAAAGTGTGAGCAAGGGCTACGTCACATGACCGCGCCGTGTATAATAAGCTCGTATGTAGGCTTTATTTCGCTAATCACATACGAAAGATACTCATGGCTCAAGGCACGCTTTATATTGTTTCTGCCCCCAGTGGCGCGGGTAAATCCAGCCTGATTCAGGCTTTATTAAAAACCCAACCGTTGTATGACACCCAGGTTTCTGTTTCACACACCACACGCCAACCGCGTCCTGGTGAAGTCCACGGTGAACATTATTTCTTTGTTAATCATGATGAATTTAAAGAAATGATTAGCAGAGATGCGTTCCTCGAACACGCAGAAGTTTTTGGTAATTACTATGGCACTTCGCGTGAGGCCATTGAGCAAGTACTGGCGACCGGTGTCGATGTTTTTCTCGATATCGACTGGCAGGGCGCGCAGCAAATTCGCCAGAAGATGCCGCACGCGCGGAGTATCTTTATTTTACCGCCGTCTAAAATTGAACTGGACCGCCGTCTACGCGGTCGCGGTCAGGACAGCGAAGAGGTCATTGCAAAGCGTATGGCGCAAGCTGTTGCAGAAATGAGCCATTACGCCGAATATGATTACCTGATTGTGAATGATGACTTCGATACCGCGTTGACCGATTTGAAGACCATTATTCGCGCCGAACGTCTGCGCATGAGCCGCCAAAAGCAGCGTCATGACGCTTTAATCAGCAAATTGTTGGCAGACTGAACCTGATTTCAGTATCATGCCCAGTCATTTCTTCACCTGTGGAGCTTTTTAAGTATGGCACGCGTAACTGTTCAGGACGCTGTAGAGAAAATTGGTAACCGTTTTGACCTGGTACTGGTCGCCGCGCGTCGCGCTCGTCAGATGCAGGTAGGCGGAAAGGATCCGCTGGTACCGGAAGAAAACGATAAAACCACTGTAATCGCGCTGCGCGAAATCGAAGAAGGTCTGATCAACAACCAGATCCTCGACGTTCGCGAACGCCAGGAACAGCAAGAGCAGGAAGCCGCTGAATTACAAGCCGTTACCGCTATTGCTGAAGGTCGTCGTTAATCACAAAGCGGGTCGCCCTTGTATCTGTTTGAAAGCCTGAATCAACTGATTCAAACCTACCTGCCGGAAGACCAAATCAAGCGTCTGCGGCAGGCGTATCTCGTTGCACGTGATGCTCACGAGGGGCAAACACGTTCAAGCGGTGAACCCTATATCACGCACCCGGTAGCGGTTGCCTGCATTCTGGCCGAGATGAAACTCGACTATGAAACGCTGATGGCGGCGCTGCTGCATGACGTGATTGAAGATACTCCCGCCACCTACCAGGATATGGAACAGCTTTTTGGTAAAAGCGTCGCCGAGCTGGTAGAGGGGGTGTCGAAACTTGATAAACTCAAGTTCCGCGATAAGAAAGAGGCGCAGGCCGAAAACTTTCGCAAGATGATTATGGCGATGGTGCAGGATATCCGCGTCATCCTCATCAAACTTGCCGACCGTACCCACAACATGCGCACGCTGGGCTCACTTCGCCCGGACAAACGTCGCCGCATCGCCCGTGAAACTCTCGAAATTTATAGCCCGCTGGCGCACCGTTTAGGTATCCACCACATTAAAACCGAACTCGAAGAGCTGGGTTTTGAGGCGCTGTATCCCAACCGTTATCGCGTAATCAAAGAAGTGGTGAAAGCCGCGCGCGGCAACCGTAAAGAGATGATCCAGAAGATTCTTTCTGAAATCGAAGGGCGTTTGCAGGAAGCGGGAATACCGTGCCGCGTCAGTGGTCGCGAGAAGCATCTTTATTCGATTTACTGCAAAATGGTGCTCAAAGAGCAGCGTTTTCACTCGATCATGGACATCTACGCTTTCCGCGTGATCGTCAATGATTCTGACACCTGTTATCGCGTGCTGGGCCAGATGCACAGCCTGTACAAGCCGCGTCCGGGCCGCGTGAAAGACTATATCGCCATTCCAAAAGCGAACGGCTATCAGTCTTTGCACACCTCGATGATCGGCCCGCACGGTGTGCCGGTTGAGGTCCAGATCCGTACCGAAGATATGGACCAGATGGCGGAGATGGGTGTTGCCGCGCACTGGGCTTATAAAGAGCACGGCGAAACCAGTACTACCGCACAAATCCGCGCCCAGCGCTGGATGCAAAGCCTGCTGGAGCTGCAACAGAGCGCCGGTAGTTCGTTTGAATTTATCGAGAGCGTTAAATCCGATCTCTTCCCGGATGAGATTTACGTTTTCACACCGGAAGGGCGCATTGTCGAGCTGCCTGCCGGTGCAACGCCCGTCGACTTCGCTTATGCAGTGCATACCGATATCGGCCATGCCTGCGTGGGCGCACGCGTTGACCGCCAGCCTTACCCGCTGTCGCAGCCGCTTACCAGCGGTCAAACCGTTGAAATCATTACCGCTCCGGGCGCTCGCCCGAATGCCGCGTGGCTGAACTTTGTCGTTAGCTCGAAAGCGCGCGCCAAAATTCGTCAGTTGCTGAAAAACCTCAAGCGTGATGATTCTGTAAGCCTGGGCCGTCGTCTGCTCAACCATGCTTTGGGTGGTAGCCGTAAGCTGAATGAAATCCCGCAGGAAAATATTCAGCGCGAGCTGGATCGCATGAAGCTGGCAACGCTTGACGATCTGCTGGCAGAAATCGGACTTGGTAACGCAATGAGCGTGGTGGTCGCGAAAAATCTGCAACATGGGGACGCCTCCATTCCACCGGCAACCCAAAGCCACGGACATCTGCCCATTAAAGGTGCCGATGGCGTGCTGATCACCTTTGCGAAATGCTGCCGCCCTATTCCTGGCGACCCGATTATCGCCCACGTCAGCCCCGGTAAAGGTCTGGTGATCCACCATGAATCCTGCCGTAATATCCGTGGCTACCAGAAAGAGCCAGAGAAGTTTATGGCTGTGGAATGGGATAAAGAGACGGCGCAGGAGTTCATCACCGAAATCAAGGTGGAGATGTTCAATCATCAGGGTGCGCTGGCAAACCTGACGGCGGCAATTAACACCACGACTTCGAATATTCAAAGTTTGAATACGGAAGAGAAAGATGGTCGCGTCTACAGCGCCTTTATTCGTCTGACCGCTCGTGACCGTGTGCATCTGGCGAATATCATGCGCAAAATCCGCGTGATGCCAGACGTGATTAAAGTCACCCGAAACCGAAATTAATGTTTTATGAACCCAACACGTTATGCACGCATCTGCGAAATGCTCGCCAGGCGGCAGCCTGATCTGACCGTCTGCATGGAGCAGGTCCACAAACCTCATAACGTTTCTGCGATTATTCGTACCGCAGATGCCGTTGGCGTACATGAAGTTCACGCCGTCTGGCCTGGTAGCCGCATGCGCACCATGGCTTCGGCAGCGGCGGGTAGTAACAGCTGGGTACAGGTGAAAACACACCGCACCATTGGCGATGCCGTCGCTCATCTCAAAGGCCAGGGCATGCAGATTCTGGCAACCCATCTTTCTGATAACGCTGTCGATTTCCGCGAAATTGATTACACTCGCCCGACCTGCATTTTGATGGGACAGGAGAAAACGGGCATCACGCAGGAAGCATTGGCCCTGGCGGATCAGGACATCATCATTCCGATGATCGGCATGGTGCAGTCGCTGAATGTTTCCGTTGCCTCAGCCCTC
Organism: Escherichia sp. AM3; assembly: GCF_032029835.1. Taxonomy (NCBI): domain Bacteria; kingdom Pseudomonadati; phylum Pseudomonadota; class Gammaproteobacteria; order Enterobacterales; family Enterobacteriaceae; genus Escherichia; species Escherichia sp. AM3. Next base: position 69,313 of record NZ_JAVUPQ010000013.1, read on the forward strand.
ATTCTTTACGAAGCCCAGCGTCAGCGGCAAAATGCAGGCATGTACCTGCGTGAAAACAGCATGTTGCCGGAAGCAGAGCAACAACGCCTGTTGTTTGAAGGCGGCTATCCGGTGCTGGCGAAAGTCGCAAAACGCAAAGGCCTGCCTTATCCCCACGTCAATCAGCAAGGCGAGATCGAAGCTGATGCCGACTGGTGGGCTACTATGCAGGCTGCAGGGTAAGTGCCATGAAAGGTCGCCTGTTAGATGCTGTCCCACTCAGTTCCCTAACGGGCGTTGGCGCAGCACTTAGTAACAAACTGGCGAAAATCAACCTGCATACCGTGCAGGATCTACTCTTACACCTTCCCCTGCGCTACGAAGATCGCACCCATCTCTACCCCATCGGAGAACTACTGCCGGGCGTTTATGCCACGGTGGAAGGCGAAGTGCTGAACTGCAATATCTCCTTCGGCGGTCGGCGGATGATGACCTGCCAGATCAGCGACGGTTCCGGCATCCTCACCATGCGCTTTTTCAATTTCAGCGCGGCAATGAAAAATAGCCTGGCGGCGGGCCGCCGTGTACTGGCTTATGGAGAAGCAAAGCGCGGTAAATATGGTGCGGAGATGATCCACCCGGAATACCGCGTGCAAGGCGATCTCAGCACGCCAGAGTTACAGGAAACGCTCACGCCGGTTTACCCAACTACGGAAGGCGTAAAGCAGGCCACGCTGCGTAAATTAACCGACCAGGCGCTGGATCTGCTCGACACCTGCGCCATTGAAGAACTCCTGCCGCCGGAACTGTCACAAGGAATGATGACGCTGCCAGAAGCGTTGCGCACTTTGCATCGCCCGCCACCGACTTTGCAGCTTAGCGATCTGGAAACCGGACAGCATCCGGCGCAACGTCGTCTGATTCTGGAAGAACTGCTGGCGCATAACCTCAGCATGTTAGCCTTACGCGCCGGAGCGCAACGTTTCCATGCCCAGCCGCTGAGCGCCAATGACACGCTGAAAAATAAACTTCTTGCCGCCTTACCGTTCAAGCCAACGGGCGCTCAGGCTCGCGTGGTGGCGGAGATCGAGCGCGATTTGGCGCTGGATGTGCCGATGATGCGCCTGGTACAGGGCGATGTAGGTTCCGGTAAAACGCTGGTCGCTGCCCTCGCCGCGCTGCGTGCGATTGCCCACGGCAAACAGGTGGCATTGATGGCACCAACCGAATTACTCGCCGAACAGCACGCCAATAACTTCCGTAACTGGTTTGCACCGCTTGGTATCGAAGTGGGCTGGCTCGCCGGTAAGCAGAAAGGTAAAGCGCGGCTGGCACAGCAGGAAGCTATCGCCAGCGGTCAGGTGCAGATGATTGTCGGTACACACGCCATCTTCCAGGAACAGGTGCTGTTTAACGGCCTGGCGCTGGTGATTATCGACGAACAGCATCGTTTTGGCGTGCATCAGCGTCTGGCGTTATGGGAGAAAGGCCAGCAGCAAGGCTTCCATCCTCATCAGTTGATCATGACCGCCACGCCGATCCCCCGAACGCTGGCAATGACTGCGTATGCTGATCTCGATACCTCGGTGATAGATGAGCTGCCGCCAGGCCGCACGCCAGTGACTACGGTCGCTATTCCTGATACCCGCCGTACCGACATTATTGACCGCGTGCGCCACGCCTGCATAACTGAAGGTCGTCAGGCATACTGGGTTTGTACGTTGATTGAAGAGTCGGAATTGCTGGAAGCGCAGGCGGCGGAAGCTACCTGGGAAGAGTTGAAACTGGCGCTACCAGAGTTGAACGTTGGCCTGGTACACGGGCGGATGAAACCTGCCGAGAAACAGGCGGTGATGGCGTCGTTTAAACAAGGTGAGCTACACCTGCTGGTTGCCACAACCGTTATTGAAGTCGGCGTTGATGTGCCTAACGCCAGTCTGATGATTATCGAAAACCCGGAGCGTCTGGGTCTGGCGCAGTTACACCAGCTGCGCGGGCGCGTAGGTCGTGGCGCGGTGGCTTCTCACTGCGTGCTGCTCTACAAAACGCCGCTTTCTAAAACGGCGCAAATTCGCCTGCAAGTGCTGCGCGACAGTAACGACGGTTTTGTGATTGCGCAAAAAGATCTGGAGATTCGCGGCCCTGGCGAATTGTTAGGCACGCGTCAGACGGGTAATGCTGAATTTAAAGTGGCGGATTTACTGCGCGATCAGGCGATGATCCCGGAAGTTCAGCGCCTGGCACGCCATATTCACGAACGTTACCCACAACAGGCAAAAGCCCTGATAGAACGCTGGATGCCGGAGACGGAACGTTACTCGAATGCGTAAAAGGCGGCAGTGAGAAGACCGCCATTTCAGGTTACCCTACCTTCCTGCCGGATGCGATTCATCACCCTACAAATTCAATAAATTATGAATCAATACGCAGGCTTGATAAGCGAAGCGTATCAGGCATTTGTCTTTGTTGCGGCGGCACTTCTACCGCCGCTTTATCGGTTAACCGGCAAAAATCGGCAACATCAAATACAACTTAATTACCAGCGCATTGACGATATCGATAAAGAACGCACCGACCATCGGCACCACCAAAAACGCCATGTGCGACGGGCCAAAACGTTCAGTGATCGCCTGCATGTTGGCGATTGCCGTTGGCGTTGCACCGAGGCCAAAACCACAGTGACCCGCAGCCAGCACTGCCGCATCGTAGTTTTTGCCCATCATGCGCCAGGTAACGAAGATGGCATACAACGCCATGAAGATGGTCTGTACCACCAGAATCGCCAGCATCGGCAGCGCCAGCGAAGCCAGCTCCCACAGTTTCAGCCCCATCAACGCCATCGCCAGGAACAACGACAAGCTTACGTTACCCAGCACGGATACCGCACGCTCAAAGACGCGGTAAAAGCCCATCATTGACAGACCGTTGCTCAGAATCACGCCAACAAACAGTACACAGACGAAGGTCGGCAGTTCAAAAGCAGTGCCAGCCAAAAGTTGCGCAACAATTTTCCCCACCGTCAGGCAGATAGCAATCAGCGCGATAGTTTCAATCAGCACCAACGAGGTGATCATGCGGCCCACATCCGGCTTTTCAAACGCCGTCGGGACTTCCTGGTCATCCGGAATACCGTTCGGCGTGGTGGAGTGTTTCACCAGATAGCGCGCTACCGGACCGCCAATCAAGCCGCCCAGCACCAAACCGAACGTTGCACAGGCCATCGCCACTTCTGTCGCATTGGTGAAGCCATAACGTTCAATGAACAATTTACTCCACGCAGCGCCCGTACCGTGACCGCCGGAAAGCGTAATAGAACCGGCCAACAGCCCCATCAGCGGATCAAGCCCTAACAGGCTAGCCATACCAATGCCAATGGCATTTTGCATCACCAACAGACCAACAACCACAATCAAGAAGATGCCAACCACACGCCCACCGGCACGCAAACTGGCAATGTTGGCGTTCAGGCCAATGGTGGCGAAGAAAGCCAGCATTAACGGATCGCGCAGGGACATATCAAAGTTGACTTCCCAGCCCATGCTTTTTTTCAGTACCAGTAGCGCTAGCGCCACCAACAAACCACCCGCAACAGGTTCCGGTATGGTGTATTTCTTCAAAAAGGAGACGGAATGGACCAACTTACGCCCGAGCAGCAACGTCAGCGTTGCGGCAACAAGCGTTGCTAAAGTATCGAGATGAAACATAGTTACTCCTTTGTATCCGCATCACTCTTTCATACTCGTCATACTTCATCGCGCAGTGGCAACCTCATGAACTATGACGGGTATCGAGTTATGCTTTCCTGGGTCAAATTCTCAGCTGTTAATGAACAAATGGCATGGATTTTAAGCAGAAAAATACCAAAAGTTATATAAAAAAGTGCATTTATCTCATTTAAATATTTAGATGAGGATGTGGCAAACGTTTGCTTTTCTCTTTCGGTCAGCTAAAATGCCCGCTTTGCTACCACGGGATTGTTTTCGATGTCTGTTTCCACCCTCGAGTCAGAAAATGCGCAACCGGTTGCGCAGACTCAAAACAGCGAACTGATTTACCGTCTTGAAGATCGTCCGCCGCTTCCTCAAACCCTGTTTGCCGCCTGTCAGCATCTGCTGGCGATGTTCGTTGCGGTGATCACGCCAGCGCTATTAATCTGCCAGGCGCTGGGTTTACCGGCACAAGACACGCAACACATTATTAGTATGTCGCTGTTTGCCTCCGGTGTGGCATCGATTATTCAAATTAAGGCCTGGGGTCCGGTTGGCTCCGGGCTGTTGTCTATTCAGGGCACCAGCTTCAACTTTGTTGCCCCGCTGATTATGGGCGGTACCGCGCTGAAAACCGGTGGTGCTGATGTTCCTACCATGATGGCGGCTTTGTTCGGCACGTTGATGCTGGCAAGTTGCACCGAGATGGTGATCTCCCGCGTTCTGCATCTGGCGCGCCGCATTATTACGCCGCTGGTTTCTGGCGTTGTGGTGATGATTATCGGCCTGTCGCTAATTCAGGTTGGGTTAACGTCCATTGGCGGCGGTTACGCAGCCATGAGCGATAACACCTTCGGCGCACCGAAAAATCTGCTGCTGGCAGGCGTGGTCTTAGCCTTAATTATCCTGCTTAACCGTCAACGTAACCCTTACTTACGCGTGGCCTCACTGGTGATTGCGATGGCGGCCGGATATGCGCTGGCGTGGTTTATGGGCATGTTGCCAGAAAGCAACGAACCGATGACGCAAGAACTGATTATGGTGCCAACGCCGCTCTATTACGGTCTTGGCATTGAATGGAGTCTGCTGCTGCCGCTGATGCTGGTCTTTATGATCACTTCGCTGGAAACCATTGGCGATATCACGGCGACCTCTGACGTTTCCGAACAGCCAGTGTCCGGTCCGCTGTACATGAAACGCCTGAAAGGTGGCGTGCTGGCAAACGGCCTGAACTCGTTTGTTTCGGCGGTGTTTAACACCTTCCCGAACTCCTGCTTCGGGCAAAACAACGGAGTGATCCAGTTGACTGGTGTTGCCAGCCGCTATGTCGGTTTTGTCGTCGCGCTGATGTTGATCGTGCTGGGTCTGTTCCCGGCAGTGAGCGGTTTTGTACAACACATTCCAGAACCGGTTCTGGGCGGCGCAACGCTTGTAATGTTTGGCACCATCGCCGCCTCCGGTGTGCGTATCGTTTCTCGTGAGCCGCTGAACCGTCGGGCGATTCTGATTATCGCGCTGTCGCTGGCGGTTGGTCTGGGCGTGTCTCAGCAGCCGCTGATTTTGCAGTTTGCCCCTGAATGGCTGAAAAACCTGCTCTCCTCCGGGATCGCCGCGGGCGGTATTACTGCCATCGTGCTGAATCTGATTTTCCCACCAGAAAAACAGTAATTCACTGGCGGCGGTAAGATAATTACCGCCGCAGTCTCACCTCTTTAACCATTCCCGCCTTGAGGATTGCGCGTAAATCGTGCATAACTCCCTTATGTGCATTTCACGGGATGGAAGACCATGAAATTTATTGGGAAGCTGCTTCTCTACATTCTCATCGCTCTGTTAGTGGCGATCGCTGGCCTCTATTTTCTTCTGCAAACCCGCTGGGGAGCAGAACATATCAGCGCATGGGTTTCCGAGAATAGCGACTATCATCTGGCCTTCGGGGCGATGGATCACCGTTTTTCCGCGCCATCTCATATCGTGCTGGAGAACGTCACGTTTGGTCGTGATGGCCAGCCCGCGACCCTGGTGGCCAAAAGTGTCGACATTGCGCTAAGCAGTCGGCAACTGACCGAACCACGCCATGTCGATACCATCCTGCTGGAAAACGGGACGCTGAATCTCACCGACCAGACCGCGCCGCTACCGTTCAAAGCCGATCGTCTGCAACTGCGTGATATGGCGTTTAATAGCCCGAATAGCGAATGGAAACTGAGCGCGCAGCGGGTAAATGGCGGCGTAGTTCCGTGGTCACCAAAAGCCGGTAAAGTGCTGGGTACGAAGGCGCAGATTCAGTTTAGTGCCGGATCGCTTTCGCTCAATGATGTTCCTGCCACCAATGTACTGATTGAAGGCAGTATTGATAACGATCGCGTTACGCTGACTAACCTGGGTGCCGACATCGCGCGCGGGACATTAACCGGAAACGCGCAGCGTAACGCCGACGGCAGCTGGCAAGTGGAAAACCTGCGCATGGCGGATATCCGTCTACAAAGCGAAAAATCGCTAACCGACTTCTTTGCGCCATTACGCTCTGTCCCGTCGTTGCAGATTGGTCGCCTGGAAGTGATCGATGCTCGTTTGCAAGGTCCGGACTGGGCGGTGACCGACCTCGATCTCAGCTTGCGCAACATGACCTTCAGTAAAGATGACTGGCAGACACAAGAAGGCAAACTGTCGATGAACGCTAGCGAGTTCATTTATGGTTCGCTGCATTTATTTGACCCGATTATAAACGCGGAATTTTCCCCGCAGGGCGTAGCGCTGCGCCAGTTCACCAGCCGCTGGGAAGGGGGTATGGTCAGAACGTCAGGGAACTGGCTGCGTGACGGGAAAACGTTGATCCTTGATGATGCGGCAATTGCCGGGCTGGAATATACCTTGCCGAAAAACTGGCAACAGTTGTGGATGGAAACGACACCCGGTTGGTTAAACAGCCTGCAACTGAAGAGATTTAGCGCCAGCCGCAATCTGATCATTGATATCGACCCTGACTTCCCGTGGCAGCTCACCACGCTCGATGGTTACGGTGCCAACCTGACGCTGGTTACCGATCATAAATGGGGCGTCTGGAGTGGCTCGGCGAATCTGAATGCCGCCGCCGCGACATTCAATCGTGTTGATGTTCGTCGCCCGTCGCTGGCGCTGACCGCCAACAGCAGCACGGTGAATATCAGCGAACTGAGTGCATTTACTGAAAAAGGCATTCTGGAAGCCACTGCCAGTGTTTCACAAACGCCACAACGTCAGACCCATATCAGCCTGAATGGACGCGGTGTGCCGGTGAATATTTTGCAACAATGGGGATGGCCTGAATTACCGTTGACTGGCGACGGCAATATTCAGCTTACCGCCAGTGGAGATATTCAGGCCAATGCCCCGCTGAAACCTACGGTTAGCGGGCAATTGCATGCCGTGAACGCCGCAAAGCAGCAAGTGACTCAAACCATGAATGCTGGCATCGTTTCCAGCGGTGAAGTTACATCGACGGAGCCGGTGCGGTAAACATCAATCTCGCCGGGTACGACTCAGACGTACCCGGCATTCCATCAATAGATTACAACGTAATTGTCAGCGCATTCCCTTGAGGCTTCACCACCAGCCCCTGCTCACTTTCAGCCTGCGAACCGTCTTGCAGACCATTTACTTTCACAACATTGCGCAGGCACAGTGTCCAGTTCTTCGCCTCGCCCGCACCAGTCACAGTAATCGTGTTGCCAGTACGTGCTGCTTTTAAAGTAAAGATCACCGATCCGTCAGCAGCGGGCACTTCACAGACGGCTTCATGCCCGTCTTGCAGATTAAAGAGGTGGAATGCCGTGCCTTCGTGCCACACGTAATCGGGACGTTGATCGTTGTTGCCCAGCGCCAGTAGAGTGTTATCACGCACATAAACGGGCAGACTCAGGAAGCCGTGCTGCTGTTTATGCCAGCGACTACCGTCGAGTTCATCGTTGTGCCACAGGTGTGTCCAGCGACCTTCCGGCAGGTAGAACTGCACATCGCCCGCTTCAGTGAACACCGGCGCAACCATCACGTTGTCGCCTAACATGTATTGACGGTCAAGGTAATCACAAGCCGGATCGTCCGGGAACTCCATCATCATGGCCCGCATCATCGGCGTACCCCGCGCGTTCGCACGCGCAGCTTCACGATACAGATACGGCATCATGCGGCATTTCAGTTGCGTGAAGAAGCGCACCACATCACAGGACTCATCATCGTAGGCCCACGGCACACGATAAGATTTGCTACCGTGTAAACGGCTATGGCTGGAGAGCAAACCAAACGCGCACCAGCGTTTGTAAACGTGCGCCGGAGCGGTATTTTCAAAGCCGCCGATATCGTGGCTCCAGAAGCCAAAACCTGAAAGGCCAATAGACAAACCACCGCGCAGGCTTTCCGCCATTGATTCGTAGTTAGCGTAACAATCGCCACCCCAGTGTACCGGGAATTTCTGCGCACCGACGGAGGCCGAGCGGGCAAACAAGACAGCTTCTTCCTCACCAACGGTGTCCTTGAGCACGTTCCACACCAGTTCGTTGTAGATGTACGCATAATGGTTATGCATTTTCTGCGGATCGGAACCGTCAAACCACTGAACATCAGTTGGGATACGTTCGCCAAAGTCGGTCTTAAAGCAATCAACGCCCATCGTGACCAGACCTTTCAGTTTGTCGGCGTACCATTTGCAGGCATCCGGATTGGTAAAGTTATAAATCGCCAGACCTGGCTGCCATTTATCCCACTGCCATAGCGAACCGTCCGGGCGTTTGAGTAAATAGCCTTTCTCTTGTAACTCTTTAAAGACGGGGGATTTTTGACCGATATAGGGGTTAATCCAGACGCAGATTTTCAGCCCTTTCGCTTTCAGGCGGCGGATCATCCCTTCCGGGTCAGGGAAAGTCAGCGGGTCCCACTCAAAATCGCACCACTGGAAGGCTTTCATCCAGAAACAGTCAAAGTGGAAAACATGCAGCGGCAGATTGCGTTCCGCCATACCATCGATAAAGCTGTTTACCGTCGCTTCGTCGTAGTTGGTGGTAAATGAAGTGGTTAGCCACAGGCCGAAGGACCACGCGGGCGGCAGCGCCGGACGACCAGTAAAGCGGGTATAACGATCAAGTACCGCTTTCGGCGTCGGGCCGTCGATAACAAAGTATTCGAGATATTCACTCTCAACGCTGAACTGCACTTTGGAGACTTTCTCCGATCCCACTTCAAAAGAGACACACTGGGGATGATTGACCAGTACCCCATAACCACGGTTAGTCATGTAGAACGGGATATTTTTATACGCCTGTTCAGTACTTGTGCCGCCGTCCCGGTTCCAAGTCTCTACCGTCTGGCCATTGCGCACCAGGGCAGTAAAGCGCTCTCCCAGACCGTAAACTGTTTCGCCAACGCCAAGATCAAGCCGCTCAAACATATAATTGCGTTGATTATTCGTGTCCTGCACGTAGCCATTATTTTTCACCTGACTACCGGTAATACGTTCGCCGTTGCGCAGAAAATCCAGTGACCAGAACTCACCTTTGCTGACACGCGCGCTTAAGTTGCCACTTTTAAACTCAGCATAACGTTCTGTGTTTTCGATTGTGACCTTCACGTCCTGCAAAATATTGAGCGGATAATGAGGACCGTTATTCAGCGCCCCCTGAAAATGCTCAATCCGCACACCGACAATACCTTCCTGTGGGGAGAAAAAGCGCAGCGTAAATAAAGGCGTGTCAAGCTGCCAGGTACGTTCACGTACATCACGGGGGGCAGCATAGACCACCATTTCATTATCCTGCTGTTCAACCTCGAACATCTGAAGCGGGTGAATCAAATTGAGGCCAGGTTGAATCAACCAGTTTCCATCGCTAATTTTCATTGCCGTTCCTTAGTTCTGCACTTCTTGAGAGGTGAATTGTTGCTGGCAACGGCGTTTACCCTGAGCCAGCTGTTCCATAACGGTTTTCAGATTGTGCGTCGTGAGTGAGTAGTAGCGTTTAGCGATAATCGCGCTCAGCAAATAACAGATCGCCGGAACAATCGTGAATAGCGCAATAATGATGCTAATCGTGGCGCTGTTCTGCGCTTTTTCTGCCGCATCATATCCGCCATAAGCCAGCATCCAGCCGATAAGAGCGCCGCCGAAGGCCAACCCCAGTTTGAGCACAAACAGCGTGCCAGCAAAACTGATCCCGGTCAGGCGTTTACCATTGCACCACTCGCCGTAGTCGACGGTATCGGACATCATTACCCACTGGATAGGTGTCACCAGTTGATGCAACACACCAATCACGAAGATGAAGACAAACATAGTGATGCTGGCCTGCATGGGAACAAAGAACATCGCGAGGCTAATCACTGCCAGCAGGGCGTTCGTCCACCAGAAGATAGTGACTTTACATTTCCAGTCGGTCAGAGGTTTTGCCAGTGCGGAACCAATCAGGTTACCCACGCAATAAGTGGTGAGAAAAGCGACAAACACTTCCGGCGTGCCCAAAATCCATGTGACGTAATACATCATCGCCCCACCGCGTACGCACACCGCCAGGATATTGAAAATGGTTAGTAAACCGACAATCCGCCACTGGTCGTTTTGCCAGATATCACGTAAATCTTCCCGCATAGACGTTGTTGTAGGTGGTGCTTCAACGCGTTCTTTAGTGGTGAAGAAACAAAATGCCAGCATCATGAATGCCACCACGGAAAGGACCGCGATACCGCCCTGGAAACCGAGTGGTTTATTATCACCGCCAATTAAATTAACCAGTGGCATCATCAGAACAGTAGAAAGCATGCCTCCCGCGGTCGCCAGCACAAAACGCCAGGATTGCAGCGAGATACGCTGAGTCGGGTCATTGGTGATTACACCACCCAATGCGCAGTAAGGGATATTGACGACGGTATAAAGTAAGGTAAGTAGGGTGTAAGTAATTGCTGCATAGATCATTTTGCCGTTCATACTGAGATCTGGCGTGCTATAGGCCAGTACACAGACGATCCCGAATGGCAGTGCGCCAAACAGTACCCACGGACGAAATTTACCCCAGCGAGAGCGCGTTCGATCGGCCAACAACCCCATGCAAGGATCGGAAATCGCATCCAGTGCACGAGCGACCAAAAACATGGTTCCGACAAAACCGGCAGGAATGCCAAAAATATCGGTATAAAAGAACATCATATATAACATTACGTTATCGAAAATAATGTGGCTGGCGGCGTCTCCCATGCCATAACCAATTTTCTCTTTAACGGACAACACTTCACTCTTCATCTGCTTTTCCTTGATGCTATAGGGGTGCTGAGACCGATAACGCATTTTGTAAACCATCCCTGTGAGAGCGAATATTCCGATATCTGGTTATTAATTTATGATTCTTGTTTTATGTGATCGTGGTAGCGTTAATTCCGCTCATATATCATTGTAAAATATGGGTTTTATATGAACTATAATGCTTTCGTGATAATACGCTGCGTGTATTAGGCGGAAAAAACTGATCTGGAGGATGTAGAAACTCAAGGAAGTAGCTATAATGCGCCCCGCCTCCATGTAGCAATCGAGGCGCGGAAGATCGTCGTCTCCGGTGAGGCGGCTGGACTTCAAATCCAGTTGGGGCCGCCAGCGGTCCCGGGCAGGTTCGACTCCTGTGATCTTCCGCCAAAATGCCTCTCCTGACGTTCTCCAACCCCTTGTAATACTGTCAATCCAGATATTTTCTACTGCTCAATATTCAATCGGCTTCAGGAATACCTGGTCTAAGGTTTTGTGATGGACGATGAGCGGCTGAAGAATCCGCCTGTCGGTTCTTCTGTCCTCGAACGCATCCGCGATATTCACGCCAGTATGCGCCGTGTTTATTTGCAGGTGATTTGCCCCCCTGCTGACTCTCAGCCAACTGTATCGCCATTAAGGTGAAGATGTTGTTTTACTCGCCCCAGAACATCCTTTTTTATACGACTATTCTATTTCTTTAACCGCTGGCGAAAAAAACTGAATATAAACTTCACCAATAATCAGACTGCCATCAAGATTAATTTGTTCATTTAATATATCAAATCAACTTGTTTTATTTTTACTATCAAAAATAGCTCATTGCCTTACTATAATTAATATATAAATTCGGTAATTAATTCTTAACATGCTTTTGCTAATAATCTCAATTGCTGGCCCTATAATATTGCGCTAGCATTGCTTTCTGGTTGTATCAGCGATACTCAAAAATTCTTAATACAATACTCATTCGACTGGTACTTATTTGTAACTCAGTTATATTTTTTCGCCCGGTGATTCAGAAGAATGCAAAAAACGGCTACCACTCCATCAAAAATACTTGATCTCACTGCCGCGGCATTTTTACTTGTCGCCTTTCTGACGGGTATTGCGGGCGCTCTTCAGACTCCTACCCTAAGTATATTCCTCGCAGATGAACTGAAAGCCCGTCCTATAATGGTAGGTTTTTTCTTCACCGGTAGCGCTATTATGGGAATTCTGGTCAGTCAATTTCTGGCAAGGCACTCCGATAAACAAGGCGACCGTAAATTACTGATTCTGCTATGTTGCTTATTTGGAGTGCTGGCCTGCACGCTTTTTGCGTGGAATCGCAACTACTTCATTCTCCTCTCAACGGGCGTACTTCTGAGTAGTTTTGCTTCCACCGCAAACCCGCAAATGTTCGCCCTCGCCCGTGAACACGCCGACAGAACAGGCCGTGAGACGGTCATGTTCAGTACATTTTTACGTGCTCAGATCTCGCTTGCCTGGGTTATCGGGCCACCGCTCGCTTATGAACTGGCAATGGGATTTAGTTTTAAAGTGATGTATCTCACCGCTGCCATCGCATTTGTTGTTTGCGGGCTGATAGTCTGGTTGTTTTTGCCATCAATACAAAGAAATATTCCTGTCGTTACCCAACCCGTAGAAATTTTACCCTCCACCCACAGGAAGCGGGATACGCGGCTACTTTTTGTGGTCTGTTCAATGATGTGGGCGGCGAATAATCTCTACATGATAAATATGCCGCTATTTATTATTGATGAACTGCATCTAACCGATAAACTGGCTGGAGAAATGATTGGTATCGCTGCCGGTCTGGAAATTCCGATGATGTTAATCGCAGGCTATTACATGAAACGTATTGGCAAGCGACTATTAATGCTCATTGCTATCGTGAGTGGAATGTGTTTTTACGCCAGCGTACTCATGGCGACGACTCCGGCGGTTGAGCTGGAATTGCAAATTCTTAATGCCATCTTCCTTGGTATTCTCTGTGGTATCGGCATGCTTTATTTTCAGGACCTGATGCCTGAAAAAATAGGCTCTGCGACAACGTTATATGCAAATACTTCACGCGTCGGCTGGATTATCGCCGGCTCTGTTGACGGAATTATGGTTGAAATCTGGAGCTACCATGCGTTGTTCTGGCTGGCGATAGGGATGTTGGGTATTGCGATGATTTGCCTGCTGTTTATTAAAGATATTGGTAATGACTCCAACTTATTGATAGTGTTTTATGTTCAGATAATGCCCGATGACTTTGTCATGCAGCTCCACCGAT